>JAGAIH010000425.1 GCA_017626655.1 Clostridia bacterium
GGTTTAGCGAACTGTTTGACGGAACAGGTCAGTATGTTTTTCGGTGGCTACTCATCCGTCACGCCCTTCGGGCGTGCCACCTTCCCTCACAAGGGAAGGCTCATTCAGTATGTTTTGCGTCACCCTAAAAAGCCTTTAGACATCAGTATGTTTTCGGTTTTAAGAAAACGAAAAGCATACCACGAAAGCCTTCCCTTGTGAGGGAAGGTGGCACGCGAAGCGTGACGGATGAGTAGTCACCCTACCCAATTCTACTCTGTTCCGTCAGACCGATAAACCCAAATTTAAATATCCACAAAATAATTACCTTCGATCTCACGGGGCCATGCTGTTTTCGCTGGTGGTATGGTCCCCTTTAAGGAGCATGAATATGAATCTTTTCTCGACCCATCCCGAGCTGTGCGATCCCACCTGTCCCCGTATCGGGTGTCTTCCGCCCCGCGCGACCGTAGTCCCCGCTCTGCGTAAGGGAGTATTCTACCGCAACCACACCGAATCGGAATGCGTCACGTCCCTCAACGGCGATTTTCGCTTCTCCTATCAGCAGGAGGACAGCATTCCTGACTTCTTCGCGATGGACTACGACGACAGCGGCTGGGATACCATCGACGTTCCCTCCATGTGGCAGTATCGGGGCTACGGCTCCCCCGTCTACCCCAACGTGGAGTACCCCATTCCCTTTGACCCGCCCTTCGTGTCCTGCGTCAACCCCGTGGGCTACTACCGCCGCCGCTTTACCGCTCGGAAGGCCGTGCGGAACGTCCTGTACCTGGGGGGCGTGGACAGCGCCTACTACCTCTACCTCAACGGAGTCTTCGTGGGCTTTGCCAAGGGGAGCCGTGTCCCCTCGGAGTACGATATCACCGATCTGCTTGCCGACGGGGAGAATCTGCTCTGCGTCAAGGTCTTTACCTACAGCGACGGGACCTACCTGGAGAACCAGGATATGCTCCTGGCCAGCGGCATCTTCCGCGACGTACTGCTGGTGCAGACCGAAGCCCTGTCGGTGTGGGACTACGAGATCGTCACCCAAAAGAACGAGGTCACGGTCAAGGTGACCCTGTGGGATGCCGACTATACCAACGCGACGGTCACGGTGGAGCTTGACGGCCGGACTCTCACCAAGCCCGCCGACAAGACGGTGGAGTTCGCGGTGACGGTGGGGGATCCCCGCTACTGGAACGCCGAGACCCCCCACCTCTATCCCCTCTGCATCACCCTCACCCAGGGGGACCGCACCGTGGAGATCCATACCAAGCGCATCGGCCTCCGCGATATCCGCGTGGAGGGCAACCGCCTGCTGGTCAACGGCTCCCCCATCACCCTCAAGGGCATCAACCGCCACGAGCATGACCCCAAGAACGGCCGCGCCATTACGGTGGAGCGTATCGAAAGAGAGCTGAAGCTTCTCAAGGACCACAATTTCAACGCCATTCGTTGCGCTCACTACACCAACCACCCCGCCTTCTACGAGGTGGCCTCCGAGCTGGGCATCTACGTCATGGACGAGGCGGATCTGGAGACCCACGGCGCCCATTGCGGCACGGGAGATCAGGGCTATTTCTCCAAGCTCCCCGAATGGAAGCCCGCCATTTTCGACCGTATCAGCCGTATGGTGGAGCGGGACAAGAACGAGACCTGCATCAACATCTTCTCCCTGGGCAACGAGCATGGAGACGGTCAGAACCTCCGGGAGTGCGCCGCCTACATCCGCGAGCGGACGGGCGGACGGTTCCCCGTGTTCCATACGGTTGAGAACTGGCGGGAACCCCAATGCAGCGACTTCCGCATGAACGGCTACATGAATATGGAATCCCTCATGAGCTTTCCCGAAGAAGGGAAGCCCGTGGTGCTTCTGGAGTACGGCCACGCCATGGGCAACAGCCCCGGCCTCATGGAGGATACCTGGGACTATGTCTACTGTAACCGCCACGTCATCGGCGGCTACACCTGGGAGTTCAAGAACCACGGCTTCTACGCCGAGGATGAGAACGGCACTCCCTACTACAAGTTCGGCGGTGACTTCGAGGACTACAACCATTGGTCCAACTTCTCCATGGACGGCTACTGCCTGTCCGACTGCACCCCCAAGCCCTCCCTGCGAGACTGCAAGAACGTCCATTCTCCCTGCTACGTAACGCTCAAAGACGGTAAGATCACGGTCATGAACACCAACGACTTCCGCCCCCTGGACTACGTCCGCATGGTCTGGGAGATCTCCGAGGACTACAAGGTGCTGCGGTCGGGCGAAGCCATGCTCCCCGCCGTTGCTCCCCATGAGACCGCCGAGCTGGATGTCCCCACCGACCTGCCCGCCCATACCCCCGGCGCGGCCTACTACGCCACCATGCGGTTCTACGACGAGACGGGCTTTGAGATCGGCGTGAAGCAGGTCTGCCTCGGGCGGGTAGAGGGTGAGAGCTACGTTGCGGTCAAGCCTGTAGCCGCCGTGGAGCAGAGGGGGGCGGACTTCACCGTGACCGCTGACGGCTTCACCGTGAAGGTGGAAAAGGGTCTCATTTGCTACTACGAGCGAGGCGGCAGAGTGCTGTTGGATGCTCCCATGCAGTTGAACTTCTACCGCGCCCCCACCGATAATGACGGTATCGTCAACTTCTCCGCCCGCTGGATCGGCCATTGGGGCGGGGCCTTCCTCAAGCATTGGCGGTTCTTCCCTCATACCGCCGACTGGCACAGCGAGGACGACTGCATCCGCATCACGGTCACGGGCAAGGTGCTTCCCGTATCCCGCAACGTGGGCTTTGCCGTGAGCCTGATCTATCGGATCTACGCCGACGGTCTGGTGCTGGTGGAGTACGACGGCATGCCCTACGGCGGTATCCCCGAGGCTCTGCCCCGCATCGGTGTCTGCTTTACGCTGGCCTCCGACTATACCGACGCCACCTGGTTCGGCCGCGGCGAGGACGAGAACTACTGTGACCGCAAGGCTCACTGCCCGATGGGTCTGTACTCCCTGCCCATCCGGGACATGAACTTCCAGTACGACGTGCCCCAGGAGTGCGGTACCCGCACCGAGACCCGCTTCGTGTCGGTCACGGGAGGAGACAAGACCTTTACCGTGGTGGGCGCGCCGCAGTTTGATTTCTCCTGCCACGACTTCACCCTACAGAATCTGGAGGATGCCCGCCACCGCAACGAGCTGCTCCGTACTCACGAGAAGTACCTGTATATCGACTACAGGATGCGGGGTCTGGGCAGTCATTCCTGCGGTCCCAATCCCGAGGAGCAGTACGAGCTTCGGCCTCACGCCTTCCGTATGGTCTTCGGGCTGTGCGGTGAGGATACCGATGGGGCGCTGGAGCTGGCCCGCCGTACTTACCGCGTCAAAACCGAGGCTCTGTCGGGCCGCCACACCTTCTCCCGGGAGGAGGCAGAGGCGGGTGTGATCGAGTGCAATATCAATCGGGATTGATGGCAAATCGTGAAACCCCCGATAGCCCCTGATTTGATACAACTCCATCCATAACAAAAACCCCTTTGGAAGACCGTTGCGGATCTCCTAAGGGGGTTTCTGTTTGATTATACCGCTCCCGCTTCCCCGTCAAGGGTGGCGCGGAGGGTGTCTCGGTAGTGGGTGGGACTCATGCCCGTGAGCTGCTTGAAGCTACGGTTGAAGCTGCTGAGGGAGGTGTAGCCGCATTTCAGGGCGATGCTCAGGACACTGTCGCGGGTGTTGCGGAGAAGATAACAGGCGCGGTTCATCTTGACGTTGCGGACATAGGCGTTATAGGACGTACCTACGTTGGAGCTGAAGAAGTGGGAGAGGTAGGAGGGTGTGTACTTGAGGGACTCCGCCAGGCTCTCCAGGGTGCAGGGCTTATCGGTGTTGGTCTCCACGAAATATAGGATGTCCCGCAGGAGCAGGGTGTCCTTGGCGTAGGTGTCCTCGTCGGTACGGTCCAGGCCTCGGTAGAAGTGGCTACAGAGGAGGTAGAGGAAGCCCTTGACCGTAGCAATATCCGCATCCTCCCGAAGGGACAGGAAGAGCTGACGGACGAGGGGATCCTCCTCGCGAAGGACGGGGGAGGTCAGTTTGTACTTGGTCAGGGGCTCGGTGATAGCGGCGATCAGCTCGGGAGCGAAGATGCAGAGGATGTGACGGCTGGAGCCTTGTGTCTCAAAGCTATGGACGCGGTTGGGCTTGATCAGGATCACGTCGCCCTCATGGAGGAAGTATTCTTCTTTCTCGATCCGCACCGTCATCTCCCCCTCCAGAAGCATCACCGCCTCGTAGCAGCGATGCATATGGAGCGGATAGGAGAAGTCCTGCTTGCGCTCTATGGCGAAGTAGTCGGCTCCCATGCCGTGCTTGATCTCGTAAAAGACCGTGTTCTTCATGCAAGGATATCCTTCAGGGCGGGGTAGAGCCTTCTGTAGACGGCGTAGCCCCGGTCGTAGGTGGCCTTCAGGGCGGGATCGCAGGCCACGGCCAGGGTCTTCTTGACGGTAGCGTCGGCGGCCTCGTAGACCGTGGCGTACTCGCCGCAGGCGGTCATGGCCAGGAGAGCGCCGCCAAAGGAGGGGCCTTGCTCGGTCTCTGTGACGTAGATATCCGCGCCGAGGATGTTTGCCAGCGCCGTCTGCCATACCTTACTGACCGCGCCGCCGCCGCAGAGGACGGCCTTTTCGATCTTGACGCCGCCCGCCTCCACGCAGTCACGGAGAGCGTAGGCCACGCCCTCCAGGACGGCGAGGTCCATATCCTCGCGGGTGGTAGTAGCGGAGAGACCGATGAATGCGCCGCGGGCGTTGACGTCGTTATGGGGGCAACGCTCGCCTGTGAGGTAGGGGAGGAAGTAGACACCGGTTTTACCGTATTTGGGGTCGGCGGGATCGCCGTAGCTCGTATCCAGGATATCGCGGATCCACCACTTGTTGCAGGAGGCGGCGGAGAGGATACAGCCCATGAGGTGGAAC
>JAGAIH010000426.1 GCA_017626655.1 Clostridia bacterium
ATGGTGTCGGTGGAGCCTGCGGTCAGGAGGTAGCTGTACTCGATGGGGTCGAAGGAGACGATCTTGAGGACGTTGACGGGAGCCACGTAGCCCGTGGACTCGGCCATGTCGCTCTTGGAGCCGTCGAAGAGGTAGCGGCCTGCCTTGTGCTGGTCGATGTTGGGCACGTAGACGCCCAGACCGTAATCATCGGTACCGTTGATCCACGCGCACCAGGTCTCGGTGTTCTTCTCCCGGAGGATGAAGGTGCATTGCCCCGCGAAGTCGCCCCAGAAGGGGAGGTCGTTCTTGGAGGAGAGTGCGCCGCCCGTCCAAGGCTCCTCGCCGTTGTACCACACGAAGGTGTCCAGGTAGGAGACGGTATAGAAGGCGGGCAGCTCCTGTCCCGCGAAGGGATGCTCCCAGCCCGAGTAGTCGGTGAAGCGGTTGTCCACCTTGACGCAGTCGCCGTCCAGGGTGTAGGTGTTCTCGTAGTAGGAGGGCGTAAGCTGACCGTCCAGCGACCAGTCCTGTGCCTGGGATTTGATGTAAAGGGAGTTCTCGGTGATGACCAGATCAATGAGGCGGCTGGGGTTGTTGTACTGGTCGCCACCCTGGACGGGATTGTACACCCACTTGGAGTCGAAGGAGACACCGGGCTTGTACTCGTCGTTCTCCTGTACGCCGTAGAAGGACTGCTGGATGAGGCGGCCCGTGTCGTGCTTGTTGACCAGGTTCACCAGATCGGGGATGGTGCAGGCCTTGTCCTCCAGGTAGCTGACGGTACCGCCCCAGCCCAGGTCGATGCCCAGCTTGTAGCGGTCGCTCTCCAGGTAGTAGGTGCGGGGGAGCTTGTCCAGCTTCTCGGTGGAGACCCCCGCCAGGGTGAAGGAGGTGGCCGTATCGGTCAGAGGCTCCACCCGCAGGGCGGTGAGCTTGCGGGCGCTGTAGCCGTCCATGTAGCCTGTGTTCAGACCCGAGAACTGCCCCTCCTTGCCGTCCAGGAAGAAGTACTCCTCGGTGGTCTTGCCGCGCTCGGTGTAGGTGGTCCAGACCTTGACGGGAGCGGTGGCGGCGTAGGTCAGGGTGAAGCGATTGAACTTCTCGGAGAAGGCTTCCTCGGAGAAGGTGTAGGTCAGGGCGTCACCCACGGTGGCGGTGGCCTTGTCCAGGGCGGTGTAGCCCGTGACCGTGTAGGTCAGCCCCAGAGGGGTGGTGACGGTAGCGGTGCCGTCCTTTTCGGTGACCTCGTAGTCCTCGGGAGAGGGAAGAGTCACTTCCTCGGTAGTGGCCTCGGCGTCGGGGGCTTGGGTGTCGGTCCCCGTTCCCGTGTCGGAAGCGGAGGTGTCGGAGCCCGTGGTGTCGGTGGGGTCTCCGCTATCCGTACAAGCGGCGGCAGAGAGCAACATGAGCAGTGCCAGCAGCAAAGCCGACAGTTTTTTACAGGTGTTTTTCATCGTATCCCTCCCGATCGTAACTTGATCTTGCATTTTGCTTTTTGAATGTTGTATTTTTACACGCCCAGCTGAATGAGCTCGTCCCACAGCTCCTCCACAGAGGCCGCCACGGGCTGATCCCCCAGAGCCCGCAAAAACTCATGGGAGCGGTAGCCCCAGGACACGCTGATACAGAGCATCCCCGCGTTCTTTGCGGTGTAGTAGTCCACGTCGCTGTCGCCGATGTAGACGCATTGATCGGGGGTGAGCTTCTCCCCCAGCCGCTCGGAGGCGATCTCCATGATGGCGTAGGCCATGGCGGGGTCGGGCTTGCTCGGGCGGTCGGGGCGGTAGCCCTCGGCGGCGATGAAGGTGCCCTCGGCGAATAACTGCTCGGCCAGAGCTTTGACGAAGCGGTCCTGCTTGTTGGAGTTCATGGCCACCAGACAGCGCCGGTTCAGTCGATCGAACAGCGCGGGGATCCCCTCGAAGGGGACTGTGAGGGTGTAGGTGTCCTCGTAGTGGCGGGTGTAGATCCCCAGCACGCGGTCGATCTCTTCGTCGGTGCGGGCGGCCTCGGGCAGGGCCTCCTCGATATAGCGGCGGGTGTGGTAGTTGACGAATTGCAGGACGCTCTCTCTGTTGTGGGTGGGGTAGCCGCACTCGGTCATGGTGCGGTTCAGACCCTCAACGATGCCGTCCATGGTGTCGGCGGCGGTGCCGTCCAGGTCGAAAATGACCAGCTTGATCTTGCTCATAGACGCTTCCTTTCGGATCGTATTCAATTCATTATAGCATAAATATAGCGAGAAGTCAAGCGCCGACAGAAAAAAGATGCCGCCCACGGGGGCGGCATCGGGGGGCAGGGGCTCAAGGGCTTGCGAAGGTAATGCAAGCATCCCATCCTGCCCGACTGTCATCATCCCAAAAGTCGATCCTTTCCCAGTCCTTCTCGGTACCGGCGTAGAGGTAGACGGTGGGATTGTCGGCGGCAGGCGCGTAGCACAGGAAATTGACGGACAGGGGAACGTAGACGGTCTCCAAGGCGGGGCATCCCTCAAAGGCAGTACCGTAGATTCCTTCAAGGCTTGGAAGATCGACGATTTTGAGCGAGCTTGCCCCCGTAAACGTATGGGAAGACAGCGACGTCAGGAGGGAGCTTTCCGAAGCCGTCACCGAGGTGACGGTATGGCAACCGTCAAAGGCATAGCGGCCGATGGCCCATACGTCATCGGGCAAAACCACGTCTGAAGCCTCTCCTTGGTACCTGACCAGAATTCCGTTGAAGATCACGAATTCGTCGGTCTGTGACTCCAGCCAGGGGGTACCCTCCAGGGCGGAGGCGTCCAGATAGATCCCGTCGTTTTCGGGGCGGTAGTCGATTTCGGAAAGACTGCTGCATCCCTTGAAGCAATTGGGGTTGAACGTAACGCTGGTGATATTATAGCACAACCGGACCCGCCGCAGAGACGTACAGTCTTCAAAGGCGGAGGAGCCTACGCGAAATACGCCCAAGGACGAGACGCTGGAGAATACCAGCTCGGTAATGCGGGTATTCCCTGCAAAGGCACCTTTGGCGATACCCAGAACGTCCCGCCCCTGGTCGTCCTTGGGCGGGATGTGGATGACGGTGGCATCGGTGGCGGTTCCGATTCCTACCACCTCCACCAGAGTGGGAGCCAGCTCGCGGTATTCCAGTCCACGGGTGTAGGAAGGGATCGGTTCTCGGGTCTCTACCTCTGCGGTTTCGGTCTCGGTCACGGGAGGGCGGGGATCGTCGGTGCCCACGGGGGGACGGGGATCCCTCTGCCCCGCCAGAATGATGGCGGAGAGTACGCCTGCCGCCACGATCCCGCTGACCGCCGCCGCGAACCACCCGCTCTCCCAAAAGCG
>JAGAIH010000427.1 GCA_017626655.1 Clostridia bacterium
AGGTATTCGGCTCGTGCTTATCGTTATCCCTGAAAAGGTATTGGTATCAGTATGTTTTTGGGTATCAGCTAAGGAAACGGCTGACGCATTGACCTTCCCCTCGGGGGAAGGGGGACCGCGATAGCGGTGGATGAGGGTCACCCAAAAACATACTGATCTGTCCCGTCAAACAGTTCGATAAACCCCAATTTACGCCTGCTTCGCCTCCCGAATGGTCTCATAAGCCGCCCAAATGCGCTCGGCGACCTCCTCCACCGTCCCCGCCGCGTTGACGGTCAGGATGAGATCCCGATCCTTCAGATACTCGGTGACCCGGGCAAATCGCGCGCGGATCTTTTCCTGCTGGGCTACCGTCTCGTAGATCTCCAGCTCGTCGGTGGTGCGGTTCGCGCGGATGCGGGCCATGCTGTCCTCGGGGTCCATGTCCAGAAGGATGGCGCCGTCGGGCTTGCGGATATGGGGGCAGTCCAGATTCATGCGGGCTACCCACTCAAAGTTGTCACCCTGCCCCTGGTAGGCCATGGAGGCGTAGTAGTAGCGGTCGGAGATGACGGTCTTGCCCTCGGCGAGCCACCCTTCGATCTCGGCGTTGTGGCCAATGCGGTCGATGAGGAAGAGGGCGGCCATGCGGGAGTTGTTGGCGGGCTCCTTACCCGACAGGGCGCGGCGGAGGGCCTGGCCGTCGGGGGAGGTGGAGGGCTCGCAGGTCAGCACCGTCTCCATGCCGAGGGCATTCAGCCTCTCGCAGAGCAGGCGCATCTGGGTGGTCTTGCCCGTGCCGTCCATGCCGTCGAAGACAATGAACAGGGGGGTGCTTTTCTGTATGGTGTCAGGGGACATGATCTCCTCCGTGGTTCATTTGTTTTTCCTAATTATAACCCATTTTGGGGTGTTTGTCAAGGTGGCGGTGAATTTTCTCTGTCACGAAAAAGCTCCGAAAACCCCTTGATTTTTTCGCCGGAGTATGGTATAATAACATGGATTGTGTCATCCTTCGCTGCGGCGACCCCCACAGTACACGAAAGGAAACCATACGTTATGAAAAATCAATACGATGTGATCATCATCGGCGCGGGCCCCGGCGGTATCTTCACCGCCTACGAGCTGTCCCGCCTGAAAAAAGACCTCAAGATCTCCGTGTTCGAGTCCGGCAACCCTCTGGAGAAGCGCAAGTGTCCCATCGACGGCGTGAAGGTCAAGTCCTGCCTCGGCTGTAAGCCCTGCGCCATCATGAACGGCTTCGGCGGCGCCGGCGCTTTCTCGGACGGCAAGTACAACATCACCAACCACTTCGGCGGCACCCTCCACGAGTACATCGGCAAGGCCAAGGCCACCGAACTCATGGAGTATGTGGATAAGATCAACCTGGCCTACGGCGGCGAGGGGACCCACCTCTACTCCACCGCCAACACCGATATCAAGAAGCTCTGCGTCCAGAACGGCCTCCACCTGCTGGACGCCTCGGTCCGCCACCTGGGCACCGACATCAACTACGTGGTGCTGGAGAACCTCTACAACGAGCTGAAGGAGAAGGTGGAGTTCCACTTCCGCGCTCCCGTGGAGACGGTCCGCAAGACCGAGGACGGCTACACCGTGGTCAGCGGCGGCACCGAGTACACCTGCGACCGTTGTGTCATCTCCGCAGGCCGCAGCGGCAGTAAGTGGATGGAGAGCGTCTGCCGTGACCTTGAGATCCCCACCAAGTCCAACCGCGTGGACATCGGCGTCCGCGTAGAACTCCCCGCTGAGGTCTTCTCCCACCTCACCGACGAGCTGTACGAGTCTAAGATCATCTACCGCACCGAGAAGTTCCAGGACCTGGTCCGCACCTTCTGCATGAACCCCCACGGCGTGGTGGTCAACGAGAACACCAACGGCATCGTGACCGTCAACGGCCACAGCTACGAGGACCCCGAAAAGCACACGGGCAACACCAACTTCGCTCTGCTGGTCTCCAAGCACTTCTCCGAGCCCTTCAAGGACAGCAACGGCTACGGCGAGAGCATCGCCCGCCTGTCCAATATGCTGGGCGGCGGCGTCATGGTCCAGCGCTTCGGCGACCTCATCCGTGGTCAGCGCTCCACCCAGTCCCGCATTGACGAGGCCTTCATCGAGCCCACCCTCAACGCCACCCCCGGCGACCTGTCTCTTGTCATGCCCAAGCGCATCCTGGACGGCATCATCGAGATGATCTACGCTCTGGACAAGATCGCCCCCGGTACCGCCAACGACGATACCCTGCTGTACGGCGTGGAGGTCAAGTTCTACAACATGGAGGTAGCCATCGACGAAAACCTGGAGACCTGCCATAAGGGCCTGTTCGTCATCGGCGACTGCTCCGGCGTGACCCACTCCCTGTCCCATGCCTCCGCCTCGGGCGTGCACGTGGCGCGATATCTGGCGGAGACCATGTAATACAGCCATAACCCCAAAAGCCTGCTATCCGAAGGGACGGCAGGCTTTTTTGATGCAACCAAATCGGGTTGCTTATTCGGAACGCAATCGAATAAGGTTGCGTTATGAGGGGACAAAGCGCATGAGAAGCAGGGATACGGCTAAGGCAAAGGAGATACTGGCCATGGTACCGATCAGAAATTTTTCCGCGAATCCGCTTTTCTCGAATTCCTTGAAGCGGGCAACGCTCTTTGCGGTCAGAACGAAGGCGATCTCCCCTACGTGTCCGTTGATGATGAGGATCGCCACGATGAGTCTCTCCAGAAGTCCGATTAGATACCCGCCCTTGTCGGGGGACTGGGGCTCGTTGTCCTTGGGTTCAAAGCAAGCAAGCAGACGGCTGACCAGAATGGCGGGGGGCTTCAGACACAGAAGGACGATCAAGGCATAGACAGCGTACTCGTGGAGAAGCGGGTAAGAGGCAAGATTGCTCCACCAAGGTGCAGGGGGACTGAAGCGCAGGCAACCGAAGTAGGCGATCAGGATGATGGAGACGTGGAGCAACTGATCTATACAGAAGCTGTACAGGTGCGTACGGGCGGTGTTCAGGTGGCGGTTGATTATGATCTTGAACCAATCAATGATGAAATGAGCGAGGGAGACGACCGTGATCGGAAAGACTGCCCGCAGGGGATGGACCGACAGGATCGCGCCCAGATAGAGCATGACTGCGTAGATGACGGCATGGAGCAGCAGGTAGCGGAATTTTCGTTCCTTGTTTTTGGCGATGGCTTCGGTCTGAAAGTAGAAGTCGGCCAAAAGGTGTGCGATAATCAGTATGAATAATTGGGTCATACACGGTACTCCTTGCTCATTTCGATCATAATTGAAACTGCAATATTCCGCATGATATTTATATGTCCTGATTCTATTGTCTTTTCGATATTCTGACGACTGGTTCCTGTGAATTCAGCCAATAAGGTAGGAATTCCTCGTTGGTGGGTGTCAATAAAGGTAAAGGCGTCATTTTTATGCTTGGTCAGCTGGTCGTATAGGTCGTTATTCTTGTTTGCATACTCATGAATCGTCGAGATGAGTTCATCGTAGGTCCGGTTTAGGATTTCAGGATACGAAGAACCTTTGCTGAAACGCTTCGCTGTGTATTCAAAACTTTGATAATATGCTTTTTGAATCAGGTGAAACAAATGCTCTCCATTGTTCAAGCTCAATTTGGAATTGCTGTAAATTAAAGGAGAGATCAATTCAAGCAATAGGGCGCAATTACGCTGCGCTGGCTTAAGCAGATCGGAGATAGCTTTTTCAGCTTGCATAAGAGTGTTGGTTGTGTGATCGAAGGAGTGAAGCCTTTTTTGTTGACTGTACAGCAATATAGAATGATCCGCAGATTCTTTTGCCATGTTAATTGCTTGTCGGGCATGGTGGTATGCGGTTCCATCTTGTGCGGTGGTACCGGCACCATCAATCTTAATTGACCATTCTCCAACTCCAATACCGGCTCGAATTTGAACCGGGTAAATTAGCAGATTCAGTACGCGATAATACTGGTATGCCGCAAAAGGATAATCAAACAGTCCTTGTAGTTCGTCGCCGGCACTGAATTCGACAGGCTTTGCTATAGAATCGGAAAAATATGCGTTCAAGGCGTCAATGCATTCTAATAAATGGTTTTGAATATCAAGCCGACAATTGGAAGAATAATCACGAGATTTCACGATATCAATCATTAATGCAGAGTACATACTATCACCTCCACCTGTATTATACCACACCTTTTCAAAAAAAGCAACCCCTTTTAATTGCCTTTTTGCAAAGCAATCAAAAGGGGTTGCGCGGTTTTTCAACCCTTCTCCAAAGCCGCTCTCGTCTGTGCCATGACCAGCTTGAAGTAGATTCCTCGCTGATCCAGTAGCTCCTTATGAGTTCCGAACTCCGCGATCCGTCCGTGGTCGATGACCAGGATCTTGTCGGCGTTGCGGAGGGTGGAGAGGCGGTGGGCGATGGCGAAGGTGGTGCGGTTGTCGGTCATCTTGTCGATGGCGTCCTGGATGAGCTTCTCGGTCTCGGTGTCCAGTGCCGCGGTAGCCTCGTCCAGGATCAGAATGGACGGGTCGTGGATCAAGGCGCGAGCGATGGCGATACGCTGGCGCTCGCCGCCCGAGAGGGAGTAGCCCTTCTCACCCACGATGGTGTTGTAGCCCTCGGGGAGGCGCATGATGAAGTCGTGGGCGTTGGCGGCGCGGGCGGCGCGGATGACCTCGGCGTCGGTGGCGTAGGGCTTGGCGTACTTGATGTTGTCCCGGACCGAGCCCGAGAACAGGTGGGTCTCCTGGAGCACTACGCCCATCTGGGAGCGGAGGGACTGCTGGGAGATGTCCTTGATGTTCACCCCGTCGATCTCGATGACACCGTCGGTGGGATCGTACATACGCATGATGAGGTTGATGAGGGTGGACTTACCGCAGCCCGAATGCCCCACGATACCGATCATCTCGCCGGCCTTGACCTCCACGCTGACGTTCCGCAGAACGGGGGTGGCGGACTCGTAGCCGAAGGTGACATTCTTGACGCTGATGTCGCCTCGGAACTTGAAATGCTCAGGCTTCTTGGCGTCGGCCACGTCGGGCTCCTCCTCCAAAATCTCCAGGATCTTACCGAAGGAGGTGGCGAAGGCCGAGATGTTACGGGGGATGAGGGTGATCTGCATCAGAGGATTGTAGATGATGGAGGCGTAGGTGTTGAACTGGTTCAGCTCACCCACCGTCATGGCCCCGTGGAAGAGCATGACGTTACCGTACCACATGATGAGGTAGGAGCCGAAGCGCAGAGCGAAGCCCAGAAGGGGGAAAACGGTGTCGAAGACCTTGGCGGTATGCTCGTTCTGGTGGGCCTGCTGGTTGGTGCAGTCGGTGAACTCCTCGATGGCGGCCTCCTCGCGGCCGTAGGCCTTGACCACGCGGATACCCGAGAGGACGTCCTGGAGGGTGCGGTTGGTGCGGTTGCCCTTCATCCATTGCTTGATGTTGAGGCGGCGCATCATGTGGCGGAAGAGGTAGATGGCCCAGACCACGAAGGGAATGGGAATGAACACGAAGGCCGACATGACGGGGCTCATGGAGAGGATCAGCACCAGACCCAAAAAGAAGGACAGGAGCTGGGCGAAGTAGGTGGGGAGCAGGTTCGTGATGAAGTTCTGCACCACCGCCACGTCGTTGTTGATGCGGCCCATCAGATCGCCCGTGGACTTCTTCTGCACCGAGGACATGGAGAGGAGCTGGATCTTCTCAAAGAGCAGGGTGCGGAGGAAGCGGGTGAAGCGGTTGCCCGCCACGGCGGCGATACGGCCCTGGACCATGCTGATGACCTTGGACAGCATATCGAAGCCCACGATGGCGGCCACGATGAGGAAGAAGTGGAGGAACCAGTTTTCCTTGGCGTCAAAGTTGCTGTTCTGGATGTAATCGTCGATCAGGGTCCTCTGGAGGATGGGCACCACGAAGGTGATGGCCATACCGATGAAGGCGGTGATCAGGGGCACCATCATCATGAGGCGCAGACCCTTGGTCATGGCCCAGAGCTTCTTGTAGGACTCCCGCTTGCTCTGGCAGTAGGGGCAGATATGGGTGTTGACGATGAAGGGGCGGCCGCACTTGGGGCAGTACCGCTCGGGGGCGTCGCTGACCACGGTGTTCTCGGTGTCACCGCCCGTGATGCGGTTGCAGGCCTCCACGATGACCGAGTAGCGGGTCAGATTGCGCCCGCTGATGAAGCGGCAGAGCCTCGTGGTGTGGCCGTTCACCTTGGCGAAGAAGGCGCCGCAGCCGTACAGGACCTCCACCGAGAAATCCGAAAGCTCGGAGAAATCCCAGCGTGCCTCCACCTCGGCGTCGATGACCTTGTAGATGGCCTTGTCGGTGAAGACCATACGTCCGTCCACGCGCTTGTCGTGACGGCAGTCGAAGGGCAGGCAGTAGAGAACCTTTTCATCAGCGCCGCGGGCGTCCTCGAAGGCCGCCTCGTCGGCGGGGGAAAGATCAAAGAGCAGTCTCATGTGAAAAGACCTCCTTACAGGTAAATCTCAACCTTCTTGTAGCTGTGCTTGTCCAGGGCGGCGGGGTTCTCGATGGTGAAGCAGTTGCCGTCGATGTCGTACATGAAGACGCGGCCGTCCTCCAGGGTGCGGATGTTGCTCCCGGGGTTGTTCATGATGAACTCCACCCGACCCGCCGTGGTGGTGACGTCCCAGTAGCAGTAGCCGAACTTCTCGCGGAAGCTGTGGATCTTTTTGATGGCGGGGGTGAAGTAGCGATGCTCCAGCTCGTCACGGATCATGCGGGAGACCTCCTCGGGGAAGATGTCCAGGGTCTCGATCATGCCGATCTCGGCGCCGCGGCCGCCCATCTGGGAGTCGGGCTCACGGATGGCGATGAAGGTCTCGGGGGAGGAGATGGGGAAAGCGCGGATGGGGACGATGCGCTCGAAGAACTCCACCTTGCCCGAGGGCTGGGTGACCTCCAGGGAGATCAGACCGCCGCCCGATCGGGTGAATCTGGCGTTTTCGGGGGTCAGATCAAGGGAAACCCGATGCTCAAAGAGATCGGTAATGTCGCTGTCGTCCAGAGCCTTTTTGGTCTCGGTTGCGTTTGCCATGATTTGGTACCTGTTCCTTTCCGAAGGGTCAGCGACCCTCCATTACCTTATGCAATTGCTCGTTCTGCAAAGTCCAGAGCTTGTAGTAAATGCCCTTCTTCTCCAAAAGCACCTCAGCGCTGCCCATCTCGGCCAGTTCGCCGTTGTCGATGGCCATGAGATAGTCGCAGTTCTTGAGGGTGGAGAGACGGTGGGCGATGGAGATGGTGGTCTTGCCCGCGCTGACACGGTCGATGGCCTCGGAGATGAGGCGCTCGGTCTCGGTATCCATGGCGGCGGTAGCCTCGTCCAGGATCAGCAGGGAAGGATTGAGGAGCAGGGCGCGGGCAATGGAGACGCGCTGGCGCTCACCGCCCGACAGAGAGCGGGTACCGATACCCACCATGGTGTCGTAGCCCTCGGGGAGGCTGACGATGAAATCGTGGGCGTTGGCGGCCTTGGCGGCGGCCACCACCTCGGCGCGGGTGGCATCGGGGCGGGCGTAGCGGATGTTATCCATGATGGTGCCGCGGAAGATGTAGACCTCCTGGGACACGATGGCCACGTTGCGGCGCAGGGAGTTCATTTCCAGCTGCTTGATGTCCACGCCGTCAATGGTGATGGTGCCGCTGACGGTGTCGTACATACGGGTAATGAGGTTGGCGATGGTGGACTTGCCCGAGCCGGTGTGTCCCACCAGACCCACGTGGTCGCCCTTCTTGATGGTGAAGGAAATGTCCTTCAGAATGGGGCGGTTGGGGTTGTAGTGGAAGTTCACGTGATCGAAGACGATCTCGCCGTCGATGGCGTCCAGACGGACGGGGTCGGGAGCCTCCACCACCTCGGGGACCTGATCCAGAACCTCGAACATACGGACGGCCGAGTTGAGGGTGTCGGTCACCATGTTGGTGAAGTTGGTAAAGAAGTTCAGGGGGCCGAAGATCATGCCGGTATAGCCCATGTAGACCACCAGATCGCCGTAGGTCATGCGCTCACCCATGACCTCAAAGCCCGCGAAGCCCCACATGGCGTGGCAGGTACCTGCCACCAGAATGGAGATAACGGGGAAGATGAACATGGACACCTTCTGGGTGCGGAGGTTGGCCTTGTAGAGCTTGGTGGCGTACTCGTAGAAGCGGCTGGTCTCGCCGTCCTCCTTGGCGAAGGCCTTGACCACGCGGATGCCCGACAGGGAATCGTTCATCATGGTGTTCATGGAGGAGGAGCGCCGCCACTGGTGGGAGTAGCACTTCCAGAGCTTGGGCAGGGCGAACTTCAGAATCAGCACCACGGGGATGATGGGAGCGTAGAGGATGAGGGTCAGCTTCCAGTTCATACAGAAGAGAAGAACCGTCAGCAC
>JAGAIH010000428.1 GCA_017626655.1 Clostridia bacterium
AACACCTTCCAAAACGACAATGCGGTGCGCCTCCAACTGTTGAACTAGTGTCTCACCGCCAAAACCGCACAGAAAACAGCCTATCCCACATCCAAGCCAAATACGCAGGGCACGATGGGTGGCGGAATCAGATCTTTTCATATCAAGACCTCCTTCCTTAATCCTTTCCATAGTACGCGAGAAGCGATCGATCACGCACGATTACATCCAAGGCTCGGCGGATCATGCCTTCATCAATGCGTTTTACCACGATATACTTGAAAGACGGCAATATAAAATCTTCATGGTTGGATTCCATCAAGGATCTCAGATTATCGGGTGTGATAAAGACCAATGTGTAGGCTTCGCCGTCGGCGGTGGTCACGCACACGTCCACGTTGTCATTGGTGAGATCGGCTATGCTCTCTATGGGCGTGGGGAAGAAAACGTCATACTTCACGGCGATCTCCTTTCAAAAGGCGCGAAACATATCCGCGATCGGCCCCATCTCCGCGCCCGTAAGCCTATGCTTGCGGATGACCTCGGCCACCCGCTCACTACACACGGTCACAGCGGGAAAATCTCCCACGCGGCAGAGGTCGTGACCGCTCCAGGTGTCCATATCCAAGGCGGCAGGGATGGTGTACAGCCTTTCGCGGCTCCACGCAAACCGCCCGCAAGCGGGGCAGAGGTTCTTTTTCTTCAGTTTCATGGCGAAAAGGTCAAGCTCCACACGTCCCATGATGGGTGCGTAGCAGTAGACGGGATCGGCAACAGGCTCGGCATTTGCCCCTTTCACGCGAAAGACAGGAACCGACTCGATCTCTCCCAGACCGCTGATCCCTGCCTCACGGAGCAGGTCGATCACCCGCGCGGAGCAGACAAAGTCTCCCACGGGAACCCCCGTAAACTCCAAAAAGTCAGGGTATTTGGCTCCGCCCTCCACTTCATACGCGCGGGGAGCGGTGCGCGGGAGAGGAGTGGCGATCTCCCGCCCACAGGAGGGGCAAGGGGTACGGTCATAGCCTCCAAAGCCTCGATCGCGGAAGGCGTAGGCGTAGCGGTTGGAGGCGTGGATGGAGAGGGTGTAGAGCATGGCGGTGTCCTTTCCGGAAAGCGGAGGAACGGCCTCCGGCGGCCTAAAACCTTTTTGTAAAAAGGTTTTAGGAATTCCAAAAACTTTAGAACAGGGTACTTTTCGTATGGGTCGTGACGAAATGATTCATGCGGGCTTGCAGATCGGCAAGATCGGCAAACTCGGTCAGCGCCACCGTCTCGTCGGCATCGCTGTCGTCGCTCATAAAGACGGTCTCGTTATCGAGGTTGAAGCTGATGGTCTGCCCGTTTCGGGTCACGAACAGGTCGATCATGCCGTCCTCCTCGCGGAAGACGCACTCGGTGATGGTGGTCCCCGCCTCAAAAAAGTCGGGGGCGGAGTCGGATTCCAAAAGCGTCCAGACCTCACCGAAAAGCCCTTCACGGACATACGTTTCCTCGGCGGTAACGGTATCTGTGGCGGGAGCGGCGGACGGGATGGCAGTAGGATTCATGCCCGCAAGCTTTGTCTGAGCCTTACGGATACACCACATGACGTACCTTCCTTCACCCGTGGCGGTGATTGTAAAGCCCTCCCCTTCCAAAACAAGGCGAGGGGTGCGGCCCTTGGAGTGTGGGTACAGGTAGGTCACCTTCATGGAACGGATCTCGGAGAGGGGCACACTTCCATTTCCTCGGTAGTGGGTCTTCTTGCGAGAGTCGGGGTCTTTCCGCAGCTCGGCCTCGGCGTGAAAGAAATACAGGGTGTCCTCGGTGATGACGAAAAATATCTTTTTACGACATCCGAGCATGACGATGAGGAAGATGGGCAGCTCCAAAGCGCAAAGGATGGTAACAAAGAGTCTTGCATCGTCGGGAATGGGGAAAATATAACAGAGAGCAGTCGTGAAAACCAACAGGATACTGACTCCCCATGCATGGTAAAAGCCCTCGGTGCGTAGCTTTTGGCCTTTGAGGGCCGCGGGATCAAGGTTCTTTTGTTTTTGGAGCACGATCTTACCCCTCCGATTAAAAATCTATGTCTTCCGGATTAAACTTTTTCTGATTCTCCGCTGCCACGGGAGTCGTTCCCTTCTCTGTCGACCGTTCCGCGGCGGTGGGCGCCCACGCATCTCCGTCACCGTCGCTGTCATCATCCGCCCGCTTCAAAGTCACCGCCGACCCCACCACCTGCTCGAAGGTGGCCTCGGGGTTCTGCATGAGGATGTTCAGGACGGTCATGTAGTCGCGGAGCATCTCGCGGGGGGTGATCATGCTGTCGGCACCCGCGCGGGAGAGGCAGAGGTTCAAGAAGGCCAGCTGCTGGGCGTCGGTGATGCGGCACTCCCAGCCGTAGAACTGGGCGTAGAGGGCGGTCACGCGGCGGATCAGGGCCAGCAGCTCGTCGTCGGCCAGACGGCGGAGACGGATGACGGGGCCGATGAGATTCTTGAAGCCCTCCAAGGCGAATCGGCTGTCGCAAAGGCGGGAGCGGAGAGCCTCGTAGGAGAACAGGCCTCGGCGGGGATCCTCCAGAAACTGGGGGGTACCGCCGAAGACAATTCCCAGACCCGGGGCGCGACCCTGGAGGGTATCGTTGAACATGGAGAGGATCTTCTCGTAGTTGTTCTCACGGCTGACGCGGTGGACGATCTTGTAGAGGTTGACGCACTCGTCGATGAAGACCATGAGGCCTCGGTAGCCCATCTTGCGGACCAGAGAGGCCCAGAGCTTGAGGAAGTCGTACCAGTTGTCGTCGTCGATGATGACAGACACGGGAAAGCCGAGTTCCCCCCGGGCTTCGGTTTTGGTGGCGTACTCACCTCGGAGCCAGCGCAGGCAGGCGGACATCCGCAGGCGGGCGGTCTCCCCATCCTCGCGGTAGGCCTTGTAGTAGGCGGTGATGACCCGGGCGAAGTCGAAGCCCCCCACCAGGAATTCCAACTCCCGCATGGTATCGCTGACCTTGCGGGTCATGAGATCGTCAAAGCGGGGATCCTCGGGGGACACGCCGTTCGAGATCAGCTCGTCCTGCATCATACCGATCCAGCGGGCGATGAGCTTGGGGAGAGCGCCGCCGTCGGGGGAGGCCTTGGAGGCGAGATTCTTCATCAGCTCGCGGTAGGTGGCCACGCCCGACCCGCCGCTGCCGTAGAGACGGCGCTCGGGGGAGAGGTCGGCGTCGGCGGTGATGAAGTCCCGCTCCAGGGCGTAGCCGCGGATGAGCTGGATCAGAAAGCTCTTACCGCTTCCGTAGCGGCCGATGAGAAAGCGCATGGAGCCGCCGCCCTGGTCGATCTGCTCCAGGTCGGAGAGGAGCGCTGAGATCTCGTCCTTGCGCCCGATGGCGATGTAGGGTGCCCCCGCGCGGGGGACCACTCCCGCCGACACCGAGGCCAGCAGGGACCCCAGCACGCGGCGCGGGACTTTCACTTGATTCTGATTGGAATTTTCCATATATATCTCCGTTATTACAAAAGCTCAATGACTTGTTCGCGATACTCTTCGATCACGGTATACCCGCCCATGCCGTCATCCTCCAGGATGATATCCCCGATCTCCCCGTCGGCGGTGAGAGCGTTGATCTCGTCGGCCAGCGCGTCGGGCATCTTCCCAAGGGCCTTGGCGGCGGCGCGAAGGGCGGCGGAATCACCGTCCAGAGCGGCCTTGATGAAGGGGGCGTAGGGGGCAAGTAGTGGATCTTCCCCACTCTCGACGGTTAAGGTAGGCTTGATATTGACCGCGCTCTTGCCGTTCTCCCCGTTCTCCTCCGTTTGCGCCGCAGGCGCAACATCATTCCCCGAGCTTGCTCGGCGGACATCGTTTGCGCCCCGCGCAACTTCATTTCCGCCCGGCGGAACATCATTTGCCGTATCCACGGCAACCTCATTTGCCGCTCCGTCGGCAACCTCAAAGGCCTCCACCAGAATACGGGTGGTCTCCCAGGAATCCGCCTCAATGGCCGCGGCATCCTCCAGCGACACCGCCTTGCGCGGCAGATCGTACAAGGCCTCGTAGGCGGGGCGGGGTTCTTCCTTTTTCTTGACGACAGCGGCGGATTTCGGCGGCTCCAGGGGGTTCAGGTAGGCGTCCAGCGCGTCCCGCAGAGGGAGGGGCAGGGACATGACCGACAGCTTGGAGCGCACCCCGATCCAGCCCCGCAGACGGTTCTCCACGTGCTTGACCATGTCGCCCATGAGGAAGCGCAGCTCGTGGGAGCGGGAGAAGGAGGTGTAGGAGACCTCGATCCTGCGCTTGTTGCGGTAGGAGCAGAGAGCCCCCGTGTAGGCGTCGCGGGTGACGGTGGAATCCAGCATGGTAATCGCCGGCTTGCCGGCAGGCTTCTGACCGTTGGCCCCCAGAAGCAGGGGGAGAACGTGGGCCACGGCGGCGGGAATGGTGGAGTCGAACAGCGCCTTATGCTCACCGCTGGCGAACTTGGACTTGCGGTAGTCGTACTGACAGCAATGCCGCATCAGAATGCGGGCGGTCTGCAGGGCAGTGGGGTCGGCCTTACCCGCGGGCGCGGTTGCGCCCCCCTCGGGGAGACGGACGGCGGCGGAGAGGTAGAACTCCTTCAGTCGGCTTTCCTGGATGACGGTATCCAGGGCAGGTGCCAGCAGATCCACGGGAGCGGTCAGCTCATGGATCAGACAATAGTCGCAAAGCCACTCGCACATATAGTGGTCCAGCTGGGGGAAGGGCTTGCGGTAGGCCATCCAGACCTTCGCCATGGCGTCTCGGCGGTCCATGGCCTCGGTTGTCTCACTCACGGGGAGGTTGATCAGCTCAAAGAGGTAGAGCAGGACGTAGGCGTAATCGGTATCGAGGTACTGCCCTCGGCGGGTATACTCCCGCCAGTAGAGGTACCAGGCCTCGGAACGGCGGTTCAGCTGGGTGTATTGAGGGAAATAGGAGAAGAAGCTGACCTTCTCAGCGGTCTTGGGAGGCTTCATACCGTCGTAACGGTGGGCGTCCTCCACGAAGCTGTCGAAGTAGTGGTAGCCCGTCTGCCAGCCGTAGACCTTGACGCTGTGGAGCAGGACGCCGTCGGGCTGATACTCGGTCAGCGGCTCGACGGACTTGCTCTCGCCTCGCTTGTAGGAGGGGACGTAATGGACGGCTGTGGCGGCGGTCTCGGGGGGTTTGGGTTGGGGCGAGGGGGAGGGCTGAGGATTCGGGCTGGGATCGGGAGCGGGCTTGGGGGCGGGCATGGGGCGGTCGTACTCCCCCGCGTCTCGGGTGCTTCCCTCCTCCCCTCCCAGGACCGTCAAGGGGACGGCGGTCACGGGCTGAGGAGCGGCTTTGGCCGAGGCTTCACCGGCAGGCTTCGCGGCGGTCAGCTCCACCTCCACCGCCGTAGGGGCGGGGCGGGACAGAGGCGGTGTACGGCGGATAGGCCGCTCGGGGAGGAGCTTATCCACGTCCCAGAAGTCGTCGATCTCCTTTTTGCGGTGGGATTCGTCGGTGTTTTGTCGTTTTTTCTCCCATTCGGTCATATTCTTGCCTCCTTTCCCAAGGCCTTGCGTGATTCTTTGTAATATATTATTGTACCATACATTGGGATGCTTGTCAATGATTTTTCGGGAATTTGCGGGAGGAACACGAACAGAAGTTCAAAGAAAAAAATCCCCCCGCCGAAGCGAGGGGCAAAGGGTATCAAATCAGCGGAACTTCTTGGTCTCCCCGGGCTGAACACAGCAGGTCACCCCCGCGTACTCAAACCACACGGGAATGGCCGAGGGGTTGCGGACGAACTTGCCCTCCACCGAGAAGTGCAGGGCGCGGTAGGCCTCCACGTACTCGTAGACCTCCATGTTGGTGGCGTACCAGACGTCGTCGCGGCCGCCCACCTTCTCGCAGAAGGATTCGATGCGGTCCCAGTTGTTGTTGGCGTCGAACTCGTAGGCGTGGCCCCAGACGTAGAACAGCCAGGGGGTATCCCACCCGTTGGGCTGGCCGTTTACAAATTTGTCGGCCAGATCGAAGAGACGGTCGTCGTTGTGGTGGCAGGTGGCGGGCATACGGAGCCAGTCGGTGGGGATGGAGAAATTGCCCGTGGACACGGTGGTGCGGGCGTAGGCGATGTCGTTGTCGCGGAGGACCTCCACCGTCATGTCGCTGAAGGTGCCCATGGGGTAGGCACACCCGCGGACCAGGCGGTCGAAGAGCTTCTCCAGCGCCTCGCGGTCCTTGGCCACCTCGTAGTTGGCGATGGGGCGGGGGACACGGTCCAGGAAGGGGTGGGTGTAGCCATGGATGGCGATCTCGTGATTTTTACCCAGCTCACCGCCGTAGCTCTCCAGGGCCTTCTTGTAGCCCACGCGGCGGTGGATGGTCCCCTCGGGCCAGGTGTACTCGGCGGTCTGCAAAGGCTCGCCGTTGAGGTTGAAGGTGCCCTTCAGACCGTGCTTGTTGAAGATCTCCATGAGGCGGATATCCTGCTCCACGCCGTCGTCGTAGGAGAAGGTAAGGGCCTTGCGCTTGGCATCGGGGAAAAGCATGTACATCATCATGGTCTTGGTCTCCTTATCAATATGTTTTTTGGATAACTGATCTTTTTTGTTGGTCAAGGGGTGATCTCGTTCCCCTCGCGGTCATAGTAGGTATCGGTCAGCACCTCTCCGTTTTCACCGTAGGTGATCACACGGCACACGTATTGACCGTATCCGTATTCTTCCGCAAAGAAGGTCTCCTCGATCACGGCTCCGTTGAGTTTCTTCACCTGATGGTTCGGTTCCTTCCACTCGTCATAGGTATATTCCCACGTGTAGTGCCGCTCGGGATCACCGTTTTCATCGTAGTAGATCTCGTAATCCCAATACCACGCGACGCTCGGGCTTAGGAAGCACAGATACTCGTACACGCGTAGGTCATCCACGTAGTGAACCTGCCCGAGAAGCCTCCCCATGGCGTCATAGGTATTCTCAAACCGCTCGGTCTGGGTCAGTTCTCCCTCGGCACCGTAATGGAAAATATAGTCCTTATGGTCAAATCTGTACAGAGAGACTGTCCGATTTCCGTCCTCCCCGTAGGAGATACACTCCCGATAGGCGTGCTCGGGGTCCACCTCGGGGTAAACGGTACAGTTCTCCTCATAGATCAGCACGTCGTTCTCATAGACAAGCGTGTGCTTAGGTTCAAGATCGTCGGGTTCCTCGTACTGATACTCATAGCGAGTCACCTTGACGGGCTCCCCCTTGGCATCGTACTCGGTCTCCAGAGTGAGGAGCCATCTATGGTCGGGATCATACTCGCGGACGGTATAGCCCCCGTTTTCCAGCTTACCGTATAGGCCGCAGTCACAGTAGCGGAAGCAGTCCTCGTCGAAGCTATGCTCATGGGTCCCGGTCTCGGCGGTATCTTCCCCGTGGTGGGTGCCGTCGGGGAAATCTACCGCCCCCTCAAAGGGCTTCTCCAGAAGCACATCGAGGAGATCCGCGAGGGAAAACCCCGATAGGGTCAGCAAAGCGAGTCCCCCCGCCAGAAGGAGGGCGGCGCACAAACATAAAAGCGGGATAGCGATCCTTTTTTTCATGGTCGGTTACCTCCTTTCGGCGGGGGGAATGGATATGGATATGAAATTAACCCAACTTAGCCAGCGCAGCCTGAGTAGCCCCCAGTTTCTCCTGCGCGGCGGCCAGCTTGGCGCGCTCGGCCTCGACCACGGCGGCGGGAGCCTTGGCCACGAAGCCCGCGTTGCCCAGCTTGCCCTCCAGGCGCTTGACCTCCCCCTCCAGCTTGGCGATCTCGGAGGCAAGGCGGGCCTTCTCCTTCTCGAAATCGATCAGGTCGGACATGGGCAGGTAGGCGGTGGCGGAGGGGGTGATGATCTGGACGGCGGTGTCGGCGGA
>JAGAIH010000043.1 GCA_017626655.1 Clostridia bacterium
CCGCTTCGCGGTCCCCCTTCCCCGCTGGGGAAGGCAGAGGAACGGACCGCTAAACCCCAATTTTTCTAATTATGCACTCGTCTGATTAAGGTACTGATAAAGGAGGATCCGTTATGTCCAGATTTCTGTCACGCATGCTTTGTTTGATGCTCGCCCTGTCCATGCTGGCGGCCACCGCCTGTACGGGAGGCGTGACGCCCGACGACACCACCGCACACCTCAATGAAACCGATACGGAGCCACCCGCGCCCGAGTCCACGGGGTCCGAGACCGAGACCGAGGCCGAGACCGAGCCTCCCGTCTTGCTCGGAGAGCCGCGGGACGTCCTCGTTACAACGAAAGGAGCTGTAGACAACGTGAAATTCTCTTCTCTTCCCCTGGGGCAGGTACAGGCCACAAGCTGGCTGAAAAACCAGCTGCTCCTCCAAGCCGAGCAGGTGACCAAGCACTTTGAGTCACTTTCCCCCGACTGCAAATCCGAGGGTGACGACCGCTCGGGCTGGCTGGGCGGCTCGGGCGAGAGCTGGGAGCGAGGCTCCTACTATACCCGCGGTCTCATCACCTCGGCCTACGTGCTGGACGATGCCGACATGAAAGCGCAGGCGCAGAAATGGATCGACTGGACCTTGAACAGCCAGGTCGAGAGCGGCGCCTTCGGTCCCTTTGCAAACGACCCCGAAAAGCTGGATTACTGGCCTCTCATGCCTATGCTGATGGCCTTGGAGCTGTACTATGATGCCACCGGCGACGAGCGGGTCATCCCCTTCCTGCAAAACTACTTCGCGTGGGAGGCCGAGGCGCTGAAGACCAAGAAGCTGACCTCCTGGGCCAGAGTCCGCGGCGGAGACAACATCTTCGCGGTGCTGTGGCTCTACGAGAAGGCGGGGGACGAGTCCCTGCTCGACCTGTGCAAGCTGCTCTACGAGCAGACCTTCGACTGGGAAACGGCCTACGACGAGGAGGCGTGGATGGGCAGCTACCACATCGTCAACGCCCAGCAGAGCTTCAAGCTCTTCCCCGTCATGTACGCCGTCACGGGGGACGAGCATTATCTGGACGTCTACTATGAGGGCATCGAGAACATCTACATGGCCTCGGGACGGCAGGACGGTATGTCCAACGGTGACGAGATGAGCCGCGGCATTGACGGCGTGTACGGCAACGAGACCTGCGCCGTGGTGGAGCGGATGCTCTGCGATGAGATCGCCCTCTACCTCCTCCGCGACGCCACCGTCGCCGATCATCTGGAGCTGATCACCTACAACGCCCTGCCCCAGCAGCTCCTCCCCGACGGCAAGGGGCAGGTCTACTTCACCATGCAGAACCAGGTCATGGCCAACCTGGGGGTCCATGGCTTTACCAGCGACGGCGGTGACCGCTCGGTCTACGGCCTCCCCGGCGGCTACCCCTGCTGTGTCCACAACTATCAGATGGGCTGGCCCCTCTTCATCGCCTCCATGTGGATGGCCACCTCGGACGGCGGCCTGGCCGTGGGCGCCTACGGTCCCAATACCGTCACCGCCACGGTGGGAGACGGCACCAAGCTGACCGTCACCCAGACCACCAACTACCCCTACGAGGATATGGTCACTCTCACCCTCTCCGCCGACAAGACCGATACCTATCCCCTCTACATCCGCGTGCCCGAGTGGTGCGAAAGCCCTTCCGTCACGGTCAACGGCCACGCCGTGGAGGCTGAGCTTGTGGCGGGTGAGTACGCCGCGCTGACTGCTACCTGGGAGGACGGCGACGTGATCGTCCTGACCTTCCCCGCCGAGATCTCCGCCACGCTGACCGACAACAACAGCGTCAGCATCCGCCGCGGCGCCGTCCTGTTTGCCCTGGAGATCGGGGAGAAGTGGAAGAAGATCGGCTACGATCCCTTGAATTGGCATATCAATCGGAAATACCCCTCCTACGATATCACTCCTACCACCGATTGGAACTACGCCCTGGAGAACTTCAACTTCGAGGACGTAGCCTCCAACTTTACGGTCATCCGCAACCCCATCACCGACGAGATGCGGTATCA
>JAGAIH010000429.1 GCA_017626655.1 Clostridia bacterium
CTCATCCGTCACGCTTCGCGCCGAGCTTGCTCGGAGGACACCTTCCCTCACAAGGGAAGGCTTTCGTGGTGCGTTTTTCGTTCTCCTAAAACCAAAAACACACTGATATATATAAGTTTTTGGATAACGAAAAACATAAAAGTCTTGCCTTCCCCGCGGGGGAAGGTGCCGACCAGCTCCTGCGGCGGGAGGCGGATGAGGGTGGATCGTGTCACCGCCTCTTCCGTCAGACCACAGACCGATAAACTGCAATTTGAAAGTCAAGTCCTATCAACTTCCCCCCCTATTCTACCACTTTTCCCCCCGTCTGTCAAGTTCTTTCTGCGTATACGCAAAAGGTTTTTCGTCAAAATGCCAAAAAACTCGGTTACCTATTGCAAAAGTACGATATATTTGGTATAATGGGTATGATCCCCCGCTGTATCATCGGCGGTACTGAAAGGACTATTGACTATGAACGCAAAACGCAAAAAGCTCGTAACCATCCTGGCCGTCATTTTGGCCGTCCTTATGGTCGGCTCGGTGGCTACGCTGACCTTCTCTATGGTCGCGGCGGCCATCCAGGAAGCCGCTCACGACCATGACCACGACCACGACGAGGACAAGAAGTCCGCTGAGGCTTCCTACTCCTTTGACCTCCTGGCCGAGGAGGCTCCTACCTTCAACACCACCGTCCCGACCCACGTGCTGACCCCCGAGATCCTCCACCAGGAGCAGGGCAGTAACGGTCGCTTCACGACCGAGATCAAGGACGATTACTGCGTCATCACCCCCACGGGCAAGGATCCCTTCTACTATCCCATGTCCACTCTGGATAAGCCCATCAAGTACGTGGTGATCGGCTACCGCTCCTCTACGGCGGCCAATACCACCATCCAGTTCTTCATGGGCTCCACCGGAAATGCCCCCACCGACGATACCTCCATGCTGGAGACCGACGTCGTCGCCGACGGGCAGTGGCACGCCCACGCCTTCGACCTCCGGGAGCTGGTGGACCGTGGAGTGTACAACGGTACCAACTCCACCTTCTTCCGCTTCGATCCCCTGGAGGCGGGCTACGTTCTGAACGAGAATGGCGAGCCCTACAAGGAGGGTGACGTCTGGGTCAAGTACCCCATCCCCGACGGCGCATCCATCGACATCCGCTTCATCGCCTTCTTCGAGACCGAGGAGCTGTATCAGGGCTTCGACATGGAGCAGTACGTAGCCAAGCTGGCCTACGAGGAGGAGCAGAGACGTCTGGAGGAGGAGGCCAAGAAGAAGTACGACTGGGCGACTCCCTCCTACATCGAGATGGAGACCACCGAGTACGACAAGGCCGACGGCACTCTGAAAATGGAGACCTCGGAGGACGGCAAGACCGTCACTATCTCCTACGACGTCAACGGGGAGACCGTCTCCTATACCGTTCCCAATAACTACAACTACACCATGGGCGGTTACGCCGCCACCGACGACCTGGACCGCACCATGTACACCTCCACCGACGTGGGCGGCTACGGCTCCACCGGCGAGCATTACGTGGGCCTGTTCTACTTCCTGTGGCAGGGCGAGCACGGCGACAGCGGTATCTTCGACCTTCAGAAGATCATCGACAAGGTGGGTGTGGAGGCCGCTGGCTCTACCAATTGCGGTCTGTACGGCGGCGTGGGCGCCATGCACTGGTTCGCCGAGCCTCTGTACGGCTACTACTACGCCAACGACGCCTGGGTCCACCGCAAGCACGCTGAGCTGCTCACCCAGGCCAACATCGACTTCCTCTACTTCGATGTCACCAACGGCTACCCCTATCTGCACAACGCCAAGAGCCTCATGAAGTGCCTGCATGAGCTGAACGAGCAGGGCTTCGACGCGCCCCAGGTGGTGTTCTACACCAACTCCTCCGCCGAGAACGTCATCCGCCAGGTCTACAACGATATCTACAAGAATGGCCTGTATGAGGACACTTGGTTCAAGATCAACGGTAAGCCCGTCATCATCGGTCCCATGGAGGCCAACATCGACGACTTCTTCACCATGAAGCAGAACCAGTGGCCTACCGAGGCCTCCAAGGTCAACGGCTGGCCCTGGATGGACTTCACCTGGCCCTCCCGCCTGTTCCGCTCGGCCTACGACTTTGACGGCACCGCCATCAGCGTCTCCATCGCCCAGCACAGCGGCACCGTGGCCTTCTCGGATTCCTCCCTCTACAACAACCACACCAACCGCGGCCGCTCCTTCTGGGCTGAGAAGCGCGCCAACGATAAGATCCTGCTCCAGCGCTACGAGGAGTGGAAGGCCGATCCCTCCCTTACCAACCAGGGTCTGAACTGCCAGGCCCAGTTCGACCGCGCCATCGACACCGACGCCATGTACATCCTGGTCACCGGCTGGAACGAGTGGGTGGCCCAGAGACAGAACACCGGTAACGACCGCATCTGGTTCGTGGACACCTCCTCCATGGAGTTCTCCCGCGACTCCGAGATGATGCGGGGCGGTTACTTCGATAACTACTACATCCAGCTGGCCTACAACGTCCAGAAGGCCAAGGGCGCCGCTCCCGTCGTGGTGCAGGATGCCCGCACCCCCATCAACGTCACCGGTGAGTTTGACCAGTGGGATGCTATCTCCTTCACCTACCGCGACGCCGTGGGCGACACCGTGGACCGCGACGCCACCGGCTTCGGCCGCACCAAGTACACCAACACCTCGGGCCGTAACGATATCAAGGCCTCCAAGGTAGCCGCCGACTCCAAGAACGTCTACTTCTACGTGGAGTGCGCCGAGCCCATCCCCATGTACGATAACGAGACCTCCTGGATGAAGCTCTATATCGACGCCGACTCCAACGGCAACACCGGCTGGTACGGCTACGACTACATTGTCAACTACAGCGTCAAGGACGAGCTGACCACTACCGTGGCCAAGTACAACGGCTCCGACAACGGCTACTCCTTCGAGGTTGTGGGTGACGTTCCCTTCCGCGTTAAGGGCAATCAGATGATGATCGCCGTTCCCCAGGAGCTGCTGGGCATGACCGGCTACCGCGAGCTGTGCTTCCAGTTCAAGTGGGCCGACAGCGAGACCGTCTACGACGAGATGGAGGACTTCTACTGCGACGGCGACGTGGCTCCCCTGGGTCGTATGAACTACGTCTACCAGAACTACATCCCCGGCGTGACCAACGTCACCTATCCCGAGCTGGAGACCACCGCTCCCGAGACCGAGGCCCCCACCGAGCCCGAGACCCAGGCTCCCGATACCGAGGCCCCCACCGATGCCCCCGCCACCGAGGCGCCCACCGACGCCGAGACCAAGCCCGAGAAGAAGGGCTGCGGCTCCGTGATCTCCCTTGCGTCCGTCGCCCTCCTGGCTCTCGTCTCCTCCGTTGTCATCATCAAGCGTAAGGAACAGTAACGCTACAACGAAAGGAATCCTACCATGAAACACAGCGTCAAACGGGCTGTGGCATCCATCCTCTGCGCCTCCCTTCTGGGAGGCGCGGTGGCTTTCATGGGATGCGCTACCGCCAACCGTACCGAAAACGACTCTGCAAGTGCGGTCGTGGACCGCGCTCCCTATTCCTTCGATGTCCTCGCCGCCGACAAGCCCGAGATCAACACCAGCATCCCCGTGGGGTACATGGATCTCACCGCCTACTACAGCTTCGCGGGCCCCGGCAACGTGGAGTACGAGGTGACCGAGGGCTCCCACACCACCTTCACCGCCACCGCCGACGATCCCCTGCTCAATCTCTACGTCCCCGAGTTCAAGCCCTCGCAGTGCAAGTCGGTGGCCATCATCTACCGCACCGACATGGACAAGGACGGCGAGCTGTACTGCAACCGCTCCGACGGGGTGCAGATGGGCCAGAAGGGCGGTATCCAGGTCTGGCGCTGGATCCCCACCAAGGAATTCGCCAAGATGGAGGTCATCTGCGACGCATGGAAGGACTGTGACGAGAGCGTGGCCTTCACGGGCTGGCGATTCGATCCCCTGAACCCCAGGATCGAGGCGGGGGACTCCATCGACATCCGTTGCATCGCCTTCTTCGACACCGAGGACGGCGCGGCGAAATTCAACTATGACGAGTACAGGAAGCTCCTCGATTGGGAAAAGGAAAACCCCGAGGGGGCCGACAAGGAGGAGGAGACCGGCACCACCGTGGAGTGGGCCGATCCCGCTTACAAGGATATGAACGCTAAACCCGAAGACACCCGCGCAGGGTCCCTGCGCTTTACCGAGTCCGCCGACGGCTCCACCGTCACCATCTCCTACTCGGTGAACGGCGAGACCCTGTCCTATACCGTTCCCAATAACGCCATCGACCGCTTCGGCGGCTACGCGGGCACCGACGATCTGGGACGCTCCCTCTACGATGCGAGCCAGGTCGGGGTGATCGGCGACAAGGGCGAGCGTTACGTGGGTATGTTCTACTTCCTGTGGCACGGCAAGCACGCCCCCACCGACGAGATCTACAACCTCCAGGAGATCCTGGATTCCACCCCCGACGCCGACAAGGGCAAGCTCTCCACGGGCAAGTACGGCGGCGTGGGCGAGTTCCACTGGTTCGGTGAGCCGCTGTACGGCTACTACTACATCAACGACGAGTGGGTGCTCCGCAAGCACATGGAGCTGCTCACCAACGCAGGTGTGGATTTCCTGTTCTTCGACACCACCAATAACCACACCCATGCGGATACGGCGCTCAAGATCATGAAGATCCTCCACGAGATGAACGAGCAGGGCTACGACGCTCCCGGGGTGGTCTTCTACACCAACACCAATGCCGCCACCATGATCAAGAATCTCTATCAGGAGATCTACGCCCAAAACCTCTACCCCGACACCTGGTTCCGCATCGACGGCAAGCCCGTCATGATCGGCCCCGCCGACGCCAATATTGATGATTTCTTCACCATGAAGATCAATCAATGGCCCACCGAGCCCGAGAACCACATCGACGCATGGCCCTGGATGGACGGCAAGCGTCCCCAGTATATCTACAAGGATAACGAGGGCAACAAATCCGCCATCAACGTATCCGTCGCCCAGCACAGCAGCACCTGGCGCTTCAGCGACTCCATCTACGATAGGATGGACCGCGCTAACCTGGGCCGCTCCTACGGCGAGGCCAAGCTCAACGAGAAGCTGACCGATAAGTACTACGATGCCATCGCCGCCGATCCCGAGCTGTACAAGCAGGGCCTCAATTTCCAGGCCCAGTGGGACGTCGCTCACAAGGCCGACGTTCCCTTCGTGCTGGTCACGGGCTGGAACGAGTGGATCGCCCAGAGGCAGTCCACCTCCACCGAGTACGCCCACTTCGTGGACCTGGCCTCGGTCGAGTTCTCCCGCGACATCGAGATGATGAAGGGGGGCTACTTCGACAACTACTACATGCAGTTGGCCTTCAACATTCAGAAGTACAAGGGCACCTCCCCCATCATCCTCCAGGATGCTCGCCATCCCATCAACGTGACGGGGGGCTTTGAGCAGTGGGATGCCATCAGCGTGACCTACACCGATTACGTGAAGGACTGCCGCGACCGTGACTTCAACGGCTACGGAAATCAGGTCTACACCGACACCACGGGCCGCAATGACTTCACCGCCTTCAAGATCACCCACGACACGAAGAACGCCTACTTCTACGCCGAGACCCGCTTCGATATCACCAAGCCCGATACCGAGTCCTCCTGGATGCAGCTCTTCATCGACGCCGATCGGAACGTAGAGACCGGCTGGTACGGCTACGACTACATCGTCAACTATGCCGCCAAGGACGAGTTTACCACCACCGTGGCTAAGTACAACGGAAGTGATAACGCCTTCTCCTTCGAGGTAGTTGGCGAGGTTTCCTACCGCGTCAAGGGGAATCAGATGATGATCGCCGTGCCTCTGGAGCTTTTGGGGATTCAGCATTGCGACTACATGAACTTCCATTTCAAGTGGGTGGACAGCGATTCCAGGATGACCACCATGGAGCAGTTCTACACCGAGGGTGACGTGGCTCCTCTGGGCAGACTGAACTACGTGTTCAACACCGTCATGCCCGGTAGTGTTCCTCCCGAGGAGGTGGAGACTCAGCCCGAGACCGAGGCACCCACCGAGGGTGACGTGACCGAGGGACCCGCTCCCGAGGACAGCACCAACGGCGAGACCGATGCCCCCAAGAAGGGTTGCGGTTCTTCCCTCCTGACATCCGCCGCTGTTCTCGCCGCCACCGCCGCCGCGGCAGTTACGGTCTCCAAGAAGAAGGAAAACGAATAAGCTTTTGCCACCCGTGACGGCTGTCACGGGTGGTTTTCAATTGCCATTTTCGTTCCGTTTCCAATTCCGCCGCATCTTTCCTGCTAATTTCCCAAAAGCCCTTGCAAAATTCCCCGAAATCGTGTATAATATAACCAATCCTACGAAAGGAAGCGCATTACGCGTTGGTATCCTTTATGAAAAAGCTTACCGTCCTCTTCCTCTCCCTGCTCCTGGCGGCGGTCACGGTCACATCGACCCTGACGGCGGTCCTCTCGGTCCGCACCGTGGACAACGAGAGCTTCGATTCGCCCCGCTACCGCCTGGACCCCCTGGCTGACGGGAAGACCTACGACACCACCGAGCCTCACGCCATCCTGGACTACACCTCCAAGGACGCTCAGAGCCTCATGTACACCATCAGCTTCCACCAGAGGCTATCCGAGGGCTCCCACACCACCCTGGAGGCCTCCTGGCACGATCCTCAGGGAGACATTACCCTCCCCGAGGGGACCCGCGCCGCCGATATCCGCTACACCGTGATCGCCTACCGCACCGAAAAGTCCTGCAAGGGCGAGATGTTCGCCTCCCGCTCGGATATCCCCACCATGGGCCAGAGCGGAACCC
>JAGAIH010000430.1 GCA_017626655.1 Clostridia bacterium
CTCATCCGTCACGCTTCGCGCCGAGCTTGCTCGGAGGACACCTTCCCTCACAAGGGAAGGCTTTCGTGGTGCGTTTTTCGTTCTCCTAAAACCAAAAACACACTGATATATATAAGTTTTTGGATAACGAAAAACATAAAAAGTCTTGCCTTCCCCGCGGGGGAAGGTGCCGACCAGCTCCTGCGGCGGGAGGCGGATGAGGGTGGATCGTGTCACCGCCTCTTCCGTCAGACCACAGACCTATAAACTGCAATTTAAACCTCTACCGAACCTCCACGTCCTTACCCATGATTATATCACAGCAGAGCATATCTGTCAAGGAATTTTTCGGAAGGAATATGCTTCGACCTCTTGACAAAACCGTATGAGCATACTATAATGAATTGGATCTCGGAGCATCCCGGATGCGCCTCCAAGCTCGAAAGGAGCCTGTACCATGAGCCATACGCCCAACTTCAAGCGGACCAAGCTGGCCTGCTATACGGCCTACTTCACCATGTCCTCCATCTTCTGCATCCCCCCTCTCCTCTTCGTGACCCTGCGGGAGACCTTCGGGATCTCCTACACCCTTCTCGGTACCCTGGTCCTGGTGAATTTCGTCACCCAGTTGGGGGTGGATCTGGTCTTTACCTTCTTTTCCAAGCATTTCAACACCAAGCTGATCGTGCGGGTCATGCCCCTGATCACCACCCTGGGCATGGCGATCTACGCCTTGATCCCTACCCTCTTTCCCTCCTTCGCGTACGGGGGGCTTCTTTTGGGTACGGTGATCTTCTCTTTGTCGGCGGGACTCTCGGAGGCCCTCCTCAGCCCCACCATCGCCGCCATCCCCTCGGATAACCCCCAAAGAGATATGAGTCTGCTCCACTCACTTTACGCCTTCGGTGTCCTGACCATGGTAGTGATCGGCACCACCTTCCTCAAAGTCTTCGGAACCGAGAGCTGGGCCTACCTCATGCTCTTCCTGGCGGCGCTTCCCATCATCCCCGCCATTCTTTTCGCCCTCTCCCCCATGCCCGACATGGGGGGTCACGTTGTCGGAGGGAGCGGCATGGCCTCCACCAAGAAGCGGACGGTGGGGTTGGCCCTCTGCGTGGGGTGCATCTTCTTTGGCAGCTGCGCCGAGAACGCCATGAGCAACTGGATCTCGGGCTACATGGAGAACGCCCTGGGCATCGATAAGGCCCTGGGAGACATCCTGGGCGTGGCCATGTTCGCGGTGCTTCTGGGTCTTATGCGGATCGGGTACGCCAGGTTCGGCAAGAGGATCGCTCCCGTCCTCATGGTGGGGATGATTGGCGCTACGGCGTGCTACCTGGTGGCGGGGCTGGTTCCCGGTGTGGTGCTTCCCTTCGCGGCCTGCATCCTCACAGGCCTGTTCACCTCCATGCTCTGGCCCGGGGCCTTGATTTTCATGGAAGAAAACATCCCCGGGGCGGGGGTCACAGCCTACGCCCTCATGGCGGCGGGCGGCGACATGGGCGCGTCGGTAGCGCCTCAGCTCCTGGGCGTGGTGGTGGATACCGTATCCGCTACCCCCTTTGCCGCCGAGCTGGGCAGCTCTCTCGGGATCTCCGCCGAGCAGGTGGGACTCAAGGCGGGGATGCTGGTAACTTCTCTGTTCCCCATCCTGGGCATCGTCGTGCTGGGGGTGACCTTGCGGTATTTCAGAAAGCGGGCGGAGTGACCTGCAAATTTGGGTTTATCGGGGAGGCAACCGCGACCATTAGCCTTCCCCAGCGGGGAAGGTGGCACCCGCTTTAGCGGGTGACGGATGAGGAGAGCGGGTTGAGTTTTCCTATACGGGTGTGACAAACCCCTTGATATACCAG
>JAGAIH010000431.1 GCA_017626655.1 Clostridia bacterium
ATCCACTTCGGCGGAAGGCTCGGTGAAGGGGAAGTGGTGAGGACGGAAGCGGATGCGGGTGTCGGAGCCGAACTCCTGCTTGGCGAAGGTGTCCAGGGTACCGCGAAGGTCGCCCATGGTGATGCCCTTGTCAATGACCAGACCCTCCAGCTGGTGGAACAGAGGAGAGTGGGTGGCGTCCATGGCGTCGGAGCGGTAGACACGGCCGGGGGAGATGATGCGGATGGGGGGCTTCTTGTGCTCCATCACGCGGGCCTGCACGGAGGAGGTCTGGGTGCGGAGAAGCATCTTCTCGGTGATGTAGAAGGTATCCTGGGTATCGCGGGCGGGATGCTCCTCGGGGATGTTCAGGGCCTGGAAGTTGTAGTAGTCGTACTCCACCTCGGGACCCTCCTCGATGGAGAAGCCCAGACCGATGAAGATGTCCTCCAGGTCTCTCTGAACCAGGTTCAGAGGATGGACGTGACCCATCTTGGCGGCGGTGCCGGGCATGGTGACGTCCAGCTTCTCCTCCTTCAGACGGCGCTCCAGGGCCTCGGCGGCCAGAGTCTCCTTGCGGGCGGTCATGGCGGCCTCAATGTCGGCGCGGATCTCGTTGGCGATCTGACCCACAACGGGACGCTCCTCGGGGGTCAGCTGGCCCATACCGCGCAGGACGGCGGTCAGCTCGCCCTTCTTGCCCAAATACTTGATGCGAAGTGCCTCCAGATCCGCGCCCTCGGCGTTGATGGCGGCCAGAGCCTCGCTTCTGATCTGCTCGAGATTTTCTTTCATGCTCATGATGATTCGTATTTCCTTTCGTTTTAGAAACAATAGATATGATCGCCCAAGGGGAGAAAAAGAGACTCCCGCCCCAAGGACGGATAAAACATACACCTATCCGTAAAAACTGGGACGGGAGACAGACCCGCGGTACCACCCGGCTTCCGCTCCAAAGGGAACGGCAACTCATTGACGGATGATAACGGCTCCCGCCGGACAGGGCTACGCATACCCGCTTTGGCGGATACTTGACCGTGTCAGCTCCGAGGCGAAATGCCGCCGTCCCAGGTCCATACCGCTTCCAGCCACCCTTTCGGGGACGGTATCTCTCTGTCGAACCTGCTCTTGACGGAGGCGAACCTCATCACAGCGTTGTGTATGTGAGTGACTGCCGATTAACCCGCAATCACCTTAACGAAATTCTTCTTACCCTTGCGGAGCATCTTGCCCTCGCCGAGATCGGCGGGAGTGAAGGTGGTGCGGGGATCGGTGATCTTCTCACCGTCAAGGGTCACGCCGCCCTGCTGGATGGCCTGACGGGCCTCGGACTTGGACTTGGCAAAGCCCGCCTTGACAAGCATGGCGGGCACGTCGCAACGGCCGTCCATGTAGAAATCCTCGGGAGCCAGGGTCAGGGTGGGGACGTTCGCGCCCTCACCGCCGCCGAAGAGAGCCTTGGCGGCCGCTCTGGCCTTGTCGGCCTCCTCGTCGCCGTGGACCAGCTTGGTCAGCTCATAGGCCAGGATGTCCTTGGCCTCGTTGAGCTGAGAGCCCTCCCAGTTATCCATCTTGTCGATCTCCTCCACGGGCAGGAAGGTCAGCATACGGATGCACTTGAGGACGTCGGCGTCCTCCACGTTCCGCCAGTACTGGTAGAAATCGTAGGGAGTGGTCTTCTTGGGATCCAGCCACACGGCACCGCTGGCGGTCTTACCCATCTTCTTGCCCTCGGAGTTGAGGAGCAGGGTGATGGTCATGGCGTGGGCGTCCTCGCCCAGCTTGCGGCGGATCAGCTCGGTACCGCCCAGCATGTTGGACCACTGGTCGTTACCGCCGAACTGCATGTTACAGCCGTACTTCTGGAAGAGGTAGTAGAAGTCGTAGGACTGCATGATCATGTAGTTGAACTCCAAAAAGGACAGGCCCTTCTCCATTCTCTGCTTGTAGCACTCGGCGCGGAGCATATTGTTGACCGAGAAGCAGGCACCCACCTCGCGGAGGACCTCCACGTAGTTGAGATCCAGGAGCCAGTCGGCGTTGTTGACCATGATGGCCTTGCCCTCGCCGAACTCGATGAATCGCTCCATCTGCTTCTTGAAGCAATCCA
>JAGAIH010000432.1 GCA_017626655.1 Clostridia bacterium
GCGAAGCGGTGGGTGAGGTTTACCCCAAAACATACTGATACCTATAGGGTATACCTCATCCACCATCCTTCGGATGGTCCCCCTTCCCCAGAGGGGAAGGTCAGAGAACGGGAGGACGAACACACCGACAAACCCAAATTTGACCGTCTTCCCTTTTCCATTGAAGGTCCTTCACCCACAATAACAGGAAACAGGGAGCGGATACTACACGGATCCAAAAATTTTTTCAGTCCCTTTCCCCAATTCATTATACCACAAGATCCTTTTCAAGTCTACTCCTCATTGACAAACCGCCCCGCATCTGTTATAATAATACCAAGATCCCCCGAAAGGAGACTCCGCCATGACCGCCGACACCCCCAAGAAGCGCCTGCTCCGCGTCGCCCTGATCGGGGGCGGTCTGCTTGCCCTGCTGGCGGGCTACGGGGTCTTTTACAATCTCACGGGCTTCGGGATCCCCTGTATGCTCCACGAGGTCACGGGGCTGGAATGCCCCGGGTGCGGGCTGACCCGCGCCATCGCCGCCGTGGTGCGGTTGGACCTTGCCGCCGCCTTTGGCTTCAACGCCCTCTGGCCCCTTTACGCCGCCTATTTTTTGTGGGGCGGGCTCGGCATGGCAATGGCCTACGTCAAGCGGGGCGAGGCAGGCTACCTCCCTGGCAAGACCTGGATGCACGCCGTCATCCTCTCCGCCGTAGTCCTCTACGGCATCCTGCGTAATCTTCTCTGACCATCCACATATCCGAAAGGGACCCACTATGAGCATCCGTTCCTCCCACAAGCACACCCTGGCCGCCTGCTATCTGGGCTATATCACCCAGGCCATTGTCAATAACTTCGCCCCTCTGTTATTCATCACCTTCTCCGCCGACTACGGCATCCCCCTGTCGCGGATGGCCCTGCTGGTGGCGGTGAACTTCGGCATCCAGATCCTGGTGGATCTCATCGCCGCCAGGTACATGAGCGCATGGGGCTACCGTCCCTCGGTGGTGGCCGCCCATATCTTCGCCGTGCTGGGTCTGGTGGGTCTGGGCGTCCTGCCCCGTGTCCTGCCCGTCCCTTTCGCAGGGATCCTCATATCCATCATCCTCTACGCCATTGGCGGAGGACTCACCGAGGTGCTGATCTCCCCCATTGCCGAGGCCTGTCCCACCAAGAACAAGGAGGCCCAGATGAGCCTCCTCCACTCCTTCTACTGCTGGGGCCACGTAGCGGTCATCGTCCTCTCCACCCTGTACTTCCACTTCGTAGGCATCGAGCATTGGTGGATCCTGGCCTGCCTCTGGGCGGTCGTTCCCTTCTTCAATATCTTTTACTTTGCCCTGGTCCCCATCCGCACTCTGGAGGAGGACACCCCCGAGGGGGAGACCCTCACCCTGGGCGGGCTGTTCAGAAAGCCCCTGTTCTGGCTCCTGGTGGTCATGATGATCTGCTCGGGAGCGGGGGAGCAGGCCATGAGCCAATGGGCCTCCGCCTTCGCCGAGGCGGGTCTGGGAGTCTCCAAGACCGTGGGCGACCTGGCGGGCCCCTGCATGTTCGCCATCCTCATGGGCACCGCCCGCTTCCTCTCCGCCAAGCTGACGAAGCGGTTTTCCCTCACGGTCATCATGACGGTCTCCTGCATCCTATGCGGGATCTGCTATGTCACCGCCGCCCTGTCCCCC
>JAGAIH010000433.1 GCA_017626655.1 Clostridia bacterium
ACCTCCAGCTCGGCCTTCAGGGCGTCGATGCGGCGCTTCATGTGGCGGCGGTCGCTCTCCAGCTTGGACTCACCGGGGCCTCGGGTGCCGATACCGCCGCCCAGTCGGGACATCTCGGTACCGTGGCCCGTCAGTCGGGGGGCGCTGTATTGGAGCTGGGCCAGCTCCACCTGGAGCTTACCCTCGGAGGTAACGGCGTGGAGGGCGAAGATATCCAGGATCAGCATGGAGCGGTCAATGACACGAAGCTCCATATTCTTGTCACCGCCGCGGATGTCGTCCTCCAGGTTGCGGATCTGGACGGGGGTGAGGTCGCAGTCGAAGACCACCAGACCGATCGAGTGGTTGCGGCACAGATCCGCCAGCTCCTGCACCTTACCCGAGCCGATGAGGGTGCGGGGGTCGGGAGTAGCCTTGTTCTGCACCACGCGGGCGAAGACCTCGCCGCCGGCGGTATCCAGGAGGCGGGCCAGCTCGTCGAGGCTGATCTCTACCTCATTGGCATCATCCTCGCGGGTGACCACACCGACAAGGATGGCCTGGATGGGGCCGGTGGCTTCGTCGCGGGTGGTGAGGGTGTTTTTATTTTCGGACATATTTTTCAAACTCCTTTCGATGGAAGGGAATATGTGCGCATGGAATCGTTGGAGGATCCATCACATGAGGAATTCGTGTTCCCCCGTTCCCCTCCGTTGCGCCCACGGCGTACATCGTTTGCGGAGCTTGCTCCGCAACATCATTGCCTCGAAGAGGCACATCATTTGTCGCACAGCGACAACATCATTTGCCACGCAACAAAACAAAAGGACAGGCCGCACCATGGCAAAACCTGTCCTTTTATGGGTTGATACTCTGCGCCCGCGGAACAGATGGCTATCCCGTGAGCCCCAAGAAGAATTACTTTCTGACAGCAGCCAGTCTCTTCTTGAACTTGTCCAGGCGACCGCCCGCATCGACAAACTTCTGCTTGCCGGTGTAGAAGGGGTGGCACTTGGAGCAGATTTCAACGCGCATCTCGCTGCCCTTGGTGGAGCGAGAAACGACAGTCTCACCGCATGCGCACTTGATGACGCACTCAACGTACTCGGGATGGATTCCGTTCTTCATGTTCATGTACCTCTCACTTGGAATTTCCCCATATGCTTGGACATGGGGTACAAAAGCCTATATATTATAGCACAAACACCTTGAAAATGCAAGAGGTTTTTGAAATTTTTCCTTGGGAATTTTCACAAAAATGCGGGGGGTTTCGTGTCGTCCCTGTGGCTTTGTGGAGAAAGCTACGTTCCGGATCAATCCACCAGCTTCTCCAGGCACCGCACCGTATAGTCACCGCCCGTGGCCATAAGGTTATTGAGGAACACCACCGTGTCGATACCCTTTTCCTCCGCAAAGGCACGGAGATCGCCGTTCCAGAAGCGGTAGTCGATGGCGTATACGTACTCGTAGGAATCCACCAGCATGGGAATAAATGCGTTGCCGTAGGACTCCTTGATGATGAGGATAGCGGAGCCATCCGTAATGGTCTCATTGTGCACCTCATAATACTCGTGATCGCCCGAAGAGAAGCACAAGTACTTATTGCTGGTACTGACCTCGCAGTCGATGAGGGGCCTCGGCTGATAGATGCCGTCGCGGAAGATCGTCAGCTCGCGGACCGTGGGGGACAGGTAGGCCTCCACGTGATCGGGGTGAGCCTTCAGGTTCAGATTCTGGGTATGGCGGTACAGGGAGCCGAGGAAGGTGTCGTAGGTAAAGGTATCGTAAGCCTCCAGGGGCGGATAGGAGCGCCCTACGGTGTCCAGGAAATAGCGGCTGGCGTAGTAGGCTCCCTTGCCCGTCCAGTGGTGATCGGTACGGAAGAAAATATACTCGTCACTATGCCGATCCAGCACCTCGTGAACGGGCAGGGTCACGACAGGGGTCTCCACCCCCGCCTGGGGGCAGTAGGCGTCGATGGCGGCGTAGATGCGCTCGATCACCGCCACGCCGTCGGACGCGCCCAGCTCGGTAAGCTTTTCGGGGGACAGACCGTAGCAGTAGGACGTTGGCACCACCATGTCGTAGACGGTCGCCACGCCATCCAACTCCCGAGCGGCCTTGACCACCACGCGGCAGTAGCGATCCACCAGACTGGCTTTGTAGTAGTACAGCTCATAGCAGGTATCGCCCTCGATGTAGTAGCCGTCGATGACCTCGGAATAGGGGCCGGTCTCCTCCTCCTCCGTATCTTCGGAGGGCGCCGTCTCCTCCGGGCGTGTCTCCTGCTCGGGGGGAGTCTCCAATTCGGGAGGCTCATCCTCGGGAGGCTCATCCTCGGGAGGCTCCTCGCCCCACACGAAATCGGTATCCGAGCCGATGGTATCCACCTCGCCCTCGTAGCCCTCGAACTCCATGCCCCCAACACCGTAAAGGCCCTTGAAGTCTCCGCTGACGTCCAGGAGCGTATCGCGGAAGGGGAAGGTATCGGCGTACCACAGGCTGATCTGCGCGGTGTACTCCCCCGACAGGAAGGACTCCACCGAAAAAGCGGGGAATTTGGTCAGCTCCCGTCCTTCTGATTCCGAAACAGAGGGGCGCAGAGACAGGATGAAGCCCAGCACGCAACCGCCGACCAGCACAACGGAAAACAGCAGGATGCGGATCCATTGAAACAGCTTTTTCAACTTCATGATCGTGCTCCTTTCTCAGAACTGGAAATACAGGAAGGGGTTGTAGCTATCCCCCACCAAGCAAAGCACCGACAGGAACACGAGCAGGACGGGAATGACAGCCGTGACCGCGTCATACACGGTGACAGCCACCATCCCCACGCCGCCCGACTTTCCCTCGGTCACTCTGCCCCGCAGACGCTCAAATCGCTTCCCGACAGCGGGGATGAGAGGAGTACAGGCCAGCATGGCTACAGGAAGGAACACCGCGTGGGCAAGCAATTCGCTCTGCACCGACAGGCTCATCCAGGGGTTCCCGTTCAGAGCAAAGAGCCCCTTGACGGCTACCCACAGCTCGGACGGATCGGTGTAGTAGAACAGCATCCAGCCAAAGAGGACGACAACCAGGGTATAGACGGTCCGCAGGACACGGAGGATCCCCCGAGAGGGCTCCTTGCCGATACGGAAAACCAGCTTCTCGACAATGAGAAAGACGAAATAGTAGAGTCCCCACAGGACGAAATTCCAGGAAGCGCCGTGCCAGAGACCCGTCAGGAACCAAACGGCAAACAGATTGAAAATATGGTGCAGCTTGCCCACGCGGTTTCCGCCCAGGGGTATGTAGACGTAATCGCGGAAGAAGGTGGACAGGGAGATGTGCCAACGCCGCCAGAAATCCGTCACCGAATCCGCAGTGTAGGGATACGCGAAATTCTCGCGGTAGTGGAAGCCCACCATGAGGCCCATGCCGATGGCCATATCCGAGTAGGCCGAGAAATCCAGGTAGATCTCCAGCATATAGCAGACCGCCGCCAGGAGGATGCCCGCCGCCGGGACCGCGGCCAGGTCCTCGGGCTTCTCCACCATCTCCGAGACCACAGCGGCGCAACCGTTTGCCAGAACCGCCTTTTTGGCCAGCCCGCAGGCAAAGCGGGTAATGCCCCGCGCGGCATCCTCACGGGTGACACGGCGGTTTTCCAGCTCTTCGTTGACATCGCTGTAGCGCACGATGGGACCCGCGATGCACTGATGGAACAGGGAGGCATACAGCAACAACAGCCAGAATTTCTTCTGGGGCTCCACCTCACCGCGATAGACGTCGATGACGTAGGAAATGAGCTGGAAGGTGTAGAAGGAGATGCCGATGGGGAGGGTGATGGCGGGGATGACCTCGGGGACCCCCAGCAGGGCCTGCACGTTGGACAGGAAAAAGCCCGTGTACTTGAAGACCGCCAACAGCCCCAGGCAGACCGTGAGGGTCAGGATCAGCCACAGCTTACGGCGGGAGGGATACGTACGGATCAGCCGCCCGCCCAGATAGCAGATCAGAGTCATGCCCACCAGCAAGACCAGCAGAGAGGGGCCTCCCCAGGCGTAGAAGACCAGGGAGAACAGCAAAAGCACGACATTGCGGGAGCGGATCCCCGGCATGACCGCGTAGAGCGCGTAGCAAATCACTAAAAAGCCAAAGATAAACAGTAAACTCGAAAAGACCATATGTACATATCCTTTCATTTATTAGAACGGGCAAGGCCTATTCTATAAGACGATAAAAGTAAACAAAGATACCTTGGGGTCCGAAACTTTTTACTCCTTCGGCTTACAGACGTCCACCCAGGCGGCATAGCCCGAATACTTCTCCAGCTCGGGGATGGTCAGCTCGATGGCGCTGTTCCCGCTTCCGCAGGCGGGGAAGACGGTCTCGAAGCGGCGGAGGGACTCGTCCAAGTAGACGGTCACCCCCTCGTTCACGGCAAAGGGGCAGACACCGCCCACAGCGTGGCCGATGAGGGCCACCGCCTCGTCGGGGGTGAGCATCTTGGCCTTGGCGCCGAAGCGGGCCTTGTAGGCGGAATTGTTGATCTTGACGTCCCCCGCCGTGACGATGAGGATGGGGGCGCCACCCACCGAGAAGGACAGGGTCTTGGCGATGCGGCAGGGCTCACACCCCAGGGCGGCGGCGGCCAGCTCCACGGTGGCGCTGGACACGGGGAACTCCAGAACGCGGTCCTCCATACCGAGGGCGGCGAAGTAGGCTTTGACTTTTTCGATGGACATGGCGAGGTCTCCTTTTTTTAGTCGTAATACTGTTTCATCATAATTGGTAAAGTAACGGTTCAGTCAACATTCAAATTTGGGTTTGTCGGTCTGTTTCGATTGGCACAAACACCTGTAGGGAGCGACGCCCTCGTCGCTCCGCCACATAGAACATAC
>JAGAIH010000434.1 GCA_017626655.1 Clostridia bacterium
CGCGCCTTGCCGAGAAGGCATAGCCCCGTCCGTCCATCTCCACCACGGCGGCGTGGAGGAGGTAGACCCCGAAGGCGGGCATCTTCTCGCAGATGCGGCGGTAGATCAGGTAGCTCTCAGCCTCGGGGAGGGTCATGGGACGGCTGCAGGAGGCTCGGTAGCCTTCCATATCGGCGGTGGAGACCGCTACGCGAAAGGCGGGGACGCAGTCGTCGCAGAGGTAATCCTCGCACTGCTCGTAAACGTAGTTATGGCGGTTGTCGATCTCGACGGTGATGCCGGCTATGCGGATGCGGAACATACGATCCCTCCTTTCAGACAGTTTTTTACAGCACACAAGGCGAACAGAGATACCGATGATTTCGGTGGCCTCCGTTCGCCTGCTGTGCTATGGGGAGACCCCGAAATTACATGTACTTCTTCAGGTTCTCGTTGAGGTCCTCGGGAGCGACCGAGACGGTGATGGTGACGTTGATATTGGCGTCGCGGATGACCTTCTCCAGGTCGGTGACGAACTTCTCCAGGTCAGCCAGGAACAGAGCCATGTCAGCCTTCTCGTAGCCGAAGATCTTGCGGGTGCCGTCGATGAACAGATCGGTCACGTCGCCGTTACCGGCCAGGATGCCCGCGACCATGCCGCCCAGAGCGACACCGCCCTCGATGAGGTAATCGTCTGTATTGACAAGGCGCGCCTTGTAGCTGATCTCGTGACGGAGGGTAGCACCCTTCTCGATGCACACCACGTAGCCCTTGGAGGTCTCCAGAGCCTGGTTCACAGCCGCAATCAGGGTCTTGGTCTTACCGGTACCCTTAACGCCAACAAGTAACTTAATCATATCTATGTACTTCCTTTCTCTCTGCATCCTCCCCCGCGTATCGGGAAAAGACTTCCGCAGATTAGTTGTTAGGTTATTATACCATATTTCCTGCAAAATTGCAAGGGGTTTTGGACAGTTTTGTGTGAATTTTCACATTTTCGGTTGACAGAAAGGTCCACAAAGGGACAAGCTTACCCGTTTTCCCGCTCTGCCAGGAAATCCGCCACCTTACCGATCTCCCGCTTGGCCGATTTCTCGTAGATCTTGAAGGTAGAGGCAATACCGATGTTGCCCTGCTTCTCCAGGAAGACCTTGGTGATGGGGAAGCGCAGGTTCTCGAACCAGATAGTATCGCCCAGATCAACCGACAGGGTCGAGAGGATGATCTGCATCATATCCACCGAGTCGGGGTCGCGGACGTACTGGGCGGTGAGGGCCTGGTCGTAGTAGGCCTTGTAGACCGTGCCGTAGGAGTAGTAAGCCAGGGCCTGCATGATGACGCTGGTGCGCTCGGGGTCCTTGGTGTTGGTGGGGACGCAATGGAGCCAGGCGTCACCGCAGCGGGAGACGTAGTCCTCCTGGTCCTTGTCGTACATGGGCCAGGGCAGGACGCCGTAATCCAGCTCCACCGCCTTGAGGCGGGACAGCTCACCGATACCCGTGGAGAGGAAGAGGGCCTTACCGTCCATGAAGGTCTGGAGGCGTCTCTCGTCAGCGCCGTAGACGTCGAAGGCGTTGGTGGCGAACTGGGCGGCGGCCTCCTGCATGATGTCGATCATGCGCTCGTTGCCCTGGGCGGTGTAGACGGGGAGATCCTCCTCATCCTTGATGATGAGCTTCTCGCCTGCGGCGATCCAGAAGCAGGGGATGGTGCGGTCGTAGTTCCCCACCAGGCCCAGGACGTCGTCGCCAAAGCGGATCTTGCCGTCGCCGTTGGTGTCGCCAGCGGCCTGGGCGGTCAGGGTATAGAGCCGCTCGTAGGTCCATTCGCGGTTACGGACGTCATCGTACAGGTTGCCCATGTCATGCTCGGTGACGATCTCCTTATTGAAGAAGAGGGCCGAGGACAGGGAGAAGACGTTGATGTTCTCCGAGCCGTAAGCGAAGAAGGTATTGTTCCCGATGGTGAACTGCTTGTTGATGTCGTCAAAGTAGTAGACCTTATCGGTGTCCACGTAGGGGAGCTGCTCGTAGTTGATGAGGTAGTTCTGGAGAGCCGCGCTGAAGGCGTTGCGGGAGATGAGCATGATAAGATCGTAGCCATCGTCCCCCGAGCCCGCCATGACCTGCTTTTCCATGGTGACGTAGTTGGCGGTGATGTCGGAGGTGTCGCATTGGAACTCGATGCCGTACTCGTTCTCGATCTGGCGGTTGCGCTCGTAGATGGCGTCGTTGACGGCCTCGCCCGTGAGCTTGCCGGGATCCAGGGCGGTGTAGTGGGTCTCGCTGGCGATGCTCCGCACGCGGAACTCGTAGCCGTCGTAGTTGACCTCGGGATTATCCAGGGTGGAGCGGGGATCCTCTGCGGTCTCGGTCTCGCTGAGGGAGCCTTCCGCGGTGGTATCGTCTTCCACGTCGGGGGTGGAGCAGGAGACCAGGGCAAGACTGCCCATCAGCAGGCAGAGGGACAGGAGAAGGGCCGGGATACGCGCAATTTGGGTCTTCATATTTCAGTCTTCCTCTAAATTCAGATAGGATCGCGGTGCGGCTCTGCGGAGTCGGTCGGAGCCAAGATGAAACACCCGCAGAGCCGCAGTTAGAGGCATCAGCCCAGACGGGCCTCCAGCTCGGCCTTCATATCCTCGTAGCCGGGCTTGCCCAGGAGGGCGAACATATTCTTCTTATAGGCCTCCACACCGGGCTGGTTGAAGGGGTTGACACCCAGCATATAGCCCGAGATGGCGCAGGCCAGCTCGAAGAAGTAGATGAGGTAGCCGAGAGAGTAGGCGGACTTGTCAGCCAGTTCAATGAGCAGGTTGGGCACGCCGCCGTCCACGTGGGCCAGAAGGGTGGCCTGCATGGCGGTCTTCTTGACCTGATTCAGATCCATGCCCGACAGGAAGTTCAGGCCGTCGATGTTGGCGGGATCGTTCGGGATGGGGTAGGTGACGGGGCTCTCCTCCACCGAGATCACGGTCTCGAAGAGGTTACGCATACCGTCCTGGATGTACTGGCCCAGGGAGTGGAGGTCGGTGGAGAAGATCACGGATGCGGGGAAGATACCGCGCTGGTCCTTGCCCTCGCTCTCGCCGTAGAGCTGCTTCCACCACTCGTTGAGCATGGTCTGGTAGGGCTCATAGCCCACCAGGATCTCGGTGGACTTGCCCTTGCGGTAGAGGATGTTGCGGATGGCGGCGTACTTGTAGCAATCGTTGGCGTTCAGGTTGGGGTTCTTGTAGGCCTCCATGGCGTCGGCGGCGCCCTTCATGAGGCCGTCGATGTCGATGCCCGCCACGGCGATGGGCAAGAGGCCCACGGCGGTCAGCACCGAGAAGCGGCCGCCCACGTCGTCCGGCACCACGAAGGTCTCGTAGCCGGCCTCGTCGGAGAAGTGCTTCAGGGTTCCGCGTGCCTTATCGGTGGTGACGAAGATGCGCTCGCGGGCGCCCTCCACGCCGTACTTTTGCTCCAGAAGGGCGCGGAACACGCGGAAGGCCACAGCGGGCTCGGTGGTGGTGCCCGACTTGGAGATGACATTGATGCAGATATCCTTGCCCTCGCAGATCTTCAGCAGCTCGTCGATGGCGAAGGCGGAGATATTGTTGCCCGCGTAGTAGATGTCGGGGGTGTCCTTGGCGGTGTTGTTGTAGAGGGGGGACTTACAGAACTCGATGACGGCGCGGGCGCCGAGATAAGAGCCGCCGATGCCAATGGCGATGAAGATATCGCAGGATTTCTTGATCTTCTCAGCGGCGGCCTTGATGCGGGCGAACTCCTCCTTATCGTAGTCCACGGGGAGGGTGGTCCAGCCCAGGAAGTCATTTCCCGCGCCCTGACGGGTGGTGAGGAGGTCGTGGGCCAGGGTGACCTGGGGCTGGATGTTGGTCAGCTCCTCGGCGGACACGAAGGACGAAAGGTAATTGGCGTTGAGACGGACGGACATGGTTTTATACCTACCTTTTCAAAAAATTTTCAATGGAATCGTAGCACACTCTTTCGGGTGCTTTTGCCGGAGAACGGAACGCAGAACGCAGGGGATTATTCGGACAGAAGCGGCGGGGACAGTCGGGGACGCCTGTCCCTACAAAGGCTCGCTTCCCTACTCCCCCAATTACGAATTACGAATTGCGAATTCCGAATTACTTCAAGGGCTTCGGCACGACCTGCACCTTCAGCACGTCGGTGGTGCCGCTCTCCCCCGTACCGCCTGCGGTGACCACCACGCGGTCCCCCGCCTTGACGTAGCCGAACCGCTTGGCGCAGTCCACGGCGTGAGTGACCAGGACGTTGGTGTCGGGCTGGTAGATGGCGTGAATGGGGTAGACGCCCCAGCAGAGGGCCAGCTGATTGAAGGTCTTCTCATGGGGAGTAGCTGCCACGATGGGCTCGGAGGGACGGTATTTGGAGAGGTGCTGGGCGGTGTAGCCCGAGCGGGTCACGGTCAGGATGGCAGCGGCGTTCAGATCTCTCGCGGTGGTGCAGGCGGCGTCGCAGATAGCGTCGGTGGCGTCACCCGTGTATCGCTCGTGGCCCGCGATGGCGCGGTAGGCGCCGATCTCAAAGGCGTCCTTCTCGGCCTGGGCGGCGATGCGGCCCATGACCTTGACCACGCGGGCGGGGTGGTCGCCCATGGCGGTCTCCCCCGACAGCATAACGGCGGAGGTGCCGTCAAAGACGGCGTTGGCCACGTCGGTGATCTCGGCTCTGGTGGGGGTGGTGTTGTGGATCATGGACTCCAGCATCTGGGTAGCGGTGATGACGACCTTGCCCGACTGGTAGCAACGGCGGATGAAACGCTTTTGCAGGCCGGGGAGGCGCTCGTAGTCCACCTCCACGCCCATGTCGCCGCGGGCCACCATGATGCCGTTGGCGGCCTCCAGGATGGACTCGAAGTTCTCGATGCCCTCGGCGTTCTCGATCTTGGCCAGGATGCGGATGTTGTGACCGCCGTAGTAGTCCAGGTAGTTCCGCATGGCGATAATGTCGTCGGCGGTGCGGACGAAGGAGGCGGCGATGTAGTCCACGTCCATCTCCACGCCGAAGCGGAGGTCGGCCATGTCCTGCTCGGACAGGTAGGGGATATCCAGGTGGACACCGGGGACGTTCACGCCCTTGCGGTTGGAGACCTCACCGCCGATGATGACCAGGCAGACCACGTCGGTGGCGGTCAGGTCGGTGACCCGCAGCTCGATGCGGCCGTAAAACACATATTCCGCCCCCAGGGTCAGCTGGTTTTTCACATAGGGGCTGTTGAAAAAGACCAGGCCCAGGGACCCGGTCTCGTCAAAGAC
>JAGAIH010000435.1 GCA_017626655.1 Clostridia bacterium
CACCCGCTTTAGCGGGTGACGGATGAGGAGAGCGGATTGAGTGATTCATACGGGGGAGAGCTGAAATCTTTGGTGTGCAAGAGGAACTCTCTCCCCCGTTAAGAAACTGCAACCCGCTCTCCTCATCCACCGCTCCGCGGTCCCCCTTCCCCGCTGGGGAAGGCAAAGAGCGCGGCCGACTCACCTATAAACCCCAATTTGCAATTTGGATCCAGATCTTTCCCCATTTATTATACCACGAAAAAAAGCATCTGTCAATACGCAGGACGCGCCGACAGATGCTTCTTTCGTTTCACGTCTCCTCGGGCTCTGCCACACGGAACGAGCAGGTATCCCCATAGGCCTCCACCGACACCGTGTCCCCCTCCTTGACCCGCCCCGTCAGCAGCTCCTCAGCCAGAGGATCCTCCACCAGCCGCACGGCCGCCCGCCGCAGGGGCCGCGCGCCGTATTTTGGGTCGAAGCCCTCCTTCACGATCAGCTCCACCGCCTCCTCGGTAAAGACCAAGCGGATCCCCAGAGCCTCCACACGGGAGCGAATCTCCGAGAGCATCATCTCCGCGATCCTCCGCGCCTCGGTCTCTCCCAAGGGAGCGAAGACCACCACCTCGTCCACGCGGTTGAGGAACTCGGGCCGCACCGTCTCCTTCAGCGCCGACAGCATCCGCTCCCGCTCCCGCCCCGCCTCGGGGACCGCCGAGAACCCCGCCAACTTGGCGCCACTCCCTCCCGCTCCCAGATTGGAGGTCATGATGATGACGGTGTGGCGAAAGTCCACCCGCCGTCCCGTGGAGTCGGTGAGGGCACCGTCGTCCATGACCTGGAGCAGGATGTTGAAGATATCGGGATGGGCCTTCTCCAGCTCGTCGAACAGCACCACGGCGTAGGGCTGACGCCGCACCCGCTCGGTGAGCTGGCCCCCCTCCTCGTGGCCGATATAGCCGGGAGGGGAACCGATCAGACGGGCCACGCTGTGCTTTTCCATATACTCGGACATATCCAGGCGTATCAAGGCCTTTTCGCTCCCGAAGAGCGCCGCCGCCAGGGCGCGGGTCAGCTCGGTCTTGCCCACTCCCGTCTGCCCCAGGAAGATGAAGGAGCCGATGGGACGGCGGGGATCCTTCAGCCCCAGCCGTCCCCGACGGATGGCTCCCGCCACCGCCCGCACCGCCTCCTCCTGGCCGATGACGCGGGCCTTTAAGGTTTCCTCCAGCCCCAAGAGCCGCTCCCCCTCGCTCTCCAGCAGGCGGGAGACCGGGATCCCCGTCCACTCGGTGACCACGTCGGCTATGTGGGAGGCGGTGACCGTTTCCTCTCGGTTCGCCGGGTGGACTCCCCCCGCCCAGGCCTCCTTGGCAGTCTCGTAGGCTTCCCGTAGCTTGATCTCCCGATCGCGTACCCCCGCCGCCCGCTCGAACTCCTGGGCCTTGATGGCCTCCTCCTTGTCCCGGGACAGGGTAGCCAGCTCCTCCTCCATGCGCTTGAGGTCGGGGGGAGCGGTCAGCCTCGTGACGCGGAGGGAGGCGGCGGCCTCGTCCATGAGGTCGATGGCCTTGTCGGGGAGGAAGCGGTCGGGGATGTACTTCACCGACAGCTCCACGGCGGCGGCCAGAGCCTCGTCCGAGATCTTCATCTTGTGGTGGGCCTCGTACTTGGGACGAAGCCCCGCAAGGATCGCCAAAGCCTCCTCCTCGGTGGGTTCCCCCACCGTCACCGCATGGAAGCGTCGCTCCAGGGCCGCATCCTTCTCGATGTGGAGGCGGTACTCATCCACGGTGGTGGCTCCGATGACCCGGATCTCCCCCCGCGCCAGGGCGGGCTTGAGGATGTTGGCGGCATCCACCGCCCCCTCCGCCGCTCCCGCGCCCACGATGGTGTGGAGCTCATCAATGAAAAGAATGAGATCGGGCCCCTTCCGCACCTCGGCCATGACGCTCTTCAAGCGGTCCTCGAACTCCCCGCGGTATTTCGCCCCCGCGATCATGGCGGGGATATCCACCGTCACCACCCGCTTGTCCTTCAGGGTCTCGGGGACCAGCCCGTCGGCGATGCGCTGGGCCAGACCCTCCACCACCGCCGTCTTGCCTACTCCCGGCTCGCCTATGAGACAGGGATTGTTCTTGCCCCGCCGCGACAGGATGCGGATCACCCGCTCGGTCTCCCGCTGACGCCCGATGATGGGGTCCAGCCGCCCCGCCTTGGCCTTGGCGGTAAGGTCGCGGCCGTACTTGGACAG
>JAGAIH010000436.1 GCA_017626655.1 Clostridia bacterium
GAACGGCCTCCGGCGGCTTAGAACCTTTTTGCAAAAAGGTTCTAAGAACTCCAAAAACCTTCAAAAAAACATCGTAAACATATTTATTGAAAGTTTTGGGGATTCTTAAGGGACTCTCAAATTTGCCGCTACGGCAAATTTGTCGCGGTGCTTGCACCGCTATTTTCAAAAGTCCCTTAAGCGGGTCCAGGGCAGAGCCCTGGCCGATAAACTGCAATTTCCAATAGTATATGCCCAAACCGATAAAGAGATACCCCGAAAAACCAAGGACGGAAGGAAGGCCTCCCGTCCCCGCTTGTTTTTTTAGTCGGTATCCATCTTGATCTGCTGGATCTCTACGTTCTTCTCCTCCAGGAGAGTCCCCGAGGCGGGAACCTTCAGCTTGCGGTAGGACTTGACGTTCTGGTAGTCGTCCCCGAAGTCCGCAACAGCCTTGGCCAGGGTCGCGCCCCGCTTCAGAGTCATGATCTGAACACCGCCCGAGGTACGGGTGGTCTTGACGGGGATCAGGGCGGACTTCACCAGAATGGCGCGATCCAGGGAGGAGATCATGAGGATATCAATGGGCTTCTTGTCGGTGTCGGTGAAGACCGCCACGATGGGAGAGGTCTCCGAGTAGGCACCCGTCAGCTTGCGGCGGGTACCCTTGGTGACGTAGGCGGTGACCGGCACGCGGACGGCCTTGCCGTTCTCAAAGACGAAGATGTAGTTCTCGCCCTCGGGATACTCGCGGCGGACCTCCATGTAAATGGGCTTCTCCCCCTCGTCCATTTTCAGCTTGGTGTTGAGGTAATCGCCCATGGCCGCGGCCTTCAGGCAGTCGAAATCGTCCACGGCGGCGCGGTAGACCTGGCACTTGTCGGTGAAGAACACCAGCTCGTCCCGATTCTCGGCATCCAGGACCGTCTTGACGCTGTCGCCGTCCTTCATCTTCTGATCCTCCACCGAGAACTGGGTTCTGGGGGTGACGGCGATCTTCTTGAAGTAGCCCTCGCTGGTTAGCAGGAGCTTGACGGGGAAGTTCTCCACGGATTCCTCGGGATCGTAGACCTTGACCTCCCCCGCGTCCATGATCTGGGTCATGCGGGGCTTGCCGTACTTCTTCTTGATCTCGGTCAGCTGGGCGGCGATGTAGGCCTTGATCTTGAGGTCGTCAGCCAGAATGGCCTCCAGCTCGGCGATCTCCTTCCGCAGATTCTCCATCTCGGCGATGCGGTTGAGGATGTACTCGCGGTTGAGGGCGCGGAGCTTGATCTCGGCGATGTAGTTGGCCTGGACCTCGTCGATGTCGAAGCCCTCCATCAGAGCGGGGATGACCTCGGCCTCCTTCTCGGTCTTGCGGATGATGTGGATGGCCAGATCAATGTCCAGAAGCACCTTGGCCAGGGCCTCCAGCAGGTGGAGCTTTTCCTTCTTCTTGTTCAGCTCAAAGGTCAGCTCGCGGCGGACACAGCCCATACGGAAGACGATCCACTCACGCAGGATCTCGGCGATACCCATCTGCCTCGGCACCGAGTCGATGAGGATGTTGAAGTTGCACTTGAAGGCGTCCTCCAGGGGCGTCACCTTGAAGAGCTTGGTCATGAGCTTGTCGGGATCCACACCCTTACGAAGATCCAGGGTCAGCTTGAAGCCCGACAGATCGATCTCGTCGCGGAAATCCGTGATCTCCTTGAGGGAGCCGGACTTGACCAGATCGGCGATCTTGTCGATGATCTGCTCGATGGTGGTAGAGTAGGGGATCTGCAAAATGTCGATGCAGTTGGCGTCCTTGTCGTAGCGGTAGCGGGCGCGGAGGCGCACGGGACCCACGCCCGTCTCAAAGACCTGCCGCATCTGGGCGGCATCGTAGAGCATGAGACCGCCCCCGGGAAAATCGGGACCCTTAATCAGCTCCATGAGCCGCTCGGTGGAGATGCTCGGCTTTTTCAGCATGGCGATGGTACCGTCGCAGACCTCGGCCAGGTTGAAGGGGCAGATGTTGGAGGCCATACCGACGGCGATACCCATGTTGGGGGTGACCAGCACGTTTGGAAAGGTGGTGGGGAGCAGGACAGGCTCCAGCATGGTGCCGTCGTAGTTGTCCACCATGTCCACGGCGTCCTTGTCGATGCCCTTGAAGATCTCGGCGCAGAAGGGCTCCAGCCGCGCCTCGGTGTAACGGGGGGCCGAGGCCTTCATGTTGGAGGAGTACTGCTTACCGAATGCGCCCTTGGAGTCCACGAAGGGATGGAGCAGAGCCTCGTAGTCGCGGGTCAGACGCACCATGGTCTCGTAAATACCCGCGTCGCCGTGGGGATGGATGGCCATGGTACGGCCCGCGATGGTGGCGGATTTCACGCGGGGACCGTTCATGAGTCCCATCTTGTACATGGTGTACAGGAGCTTTCGGTGGGAGGGCTTGAAGCCGTCAATCTCGGGAATGGCGCGGGAGACGATGACCGTCATGACGTAGGGCATGTAGTTGGTCTCCAGGGTCTCGGTAATGGGCTGGTATCGGATGGGAGCGGGTGGCAGCTCCTCGATCACGGGTGTCTTCTTTTTCTTTGCCATAAAAATCTATATCCTATCCAGTAATTTTCAATATGTAGTCGGTGTTTTAAACCTTTTGAATGGTGTGGGCGGCCGCGCGGATCATGCGGTTGTACAGCGCCAGCCCCAGCCCGTCCAGGGGGGGCAGATGGGCGTACATGACCGATGCCTCCGCCTTGTCAGCCTCGCGGAGGAGGGAGAAGAGACAGTGGGCCTGGGTAGAAAGATCCTCTCGCTCGCCCACGGGGAAGAGATTTTCATTTTTCAAGTGGGGCATCTCTTCAAAATAGCAGAGGATGGCGCAGGACCTCTCCGCCTGCTCCCTTTTAAGGAATGCCAGCACGTCCTCGGGGGTGCCGTCCAGAAGCACCAGCGGGGTGGAGGGAGCGTAATGCTTGTACATCATGCCGGGGGACAGGGGGCGTTCTCCCTCCTTCAGCTGCTCCAGCACGGCGGGGGCGATGACCACCCGCTCGCATACGCAGGTCAGAGCGTCGGCGGTGATGGCACCGGGACGGAGCAGGGTCAGGTACTCCCCCTCGTGATCGTGGCCAATGCTCACGATGGTGGACTCCAGCCCGATGTCGCTCTCCCCGCCGTCGATGATCATGTCCACGCGCCCCGACAGGTCGGTGATGACGTGCTCGGCTACGGTAGGCGATGGCTTACCCGACAGATTGGCCGAGGGAGCGGCCACGGGGAAGTCGCCGCAGGCCTTCAGCAGGGCGTGGGCGATGGGATGGTCGGGACAGCGCACCGCCACGGTGTCAAGGCCGCCGGTGGTGGCGTAGGGGATGCACTCCCGCTTGGGCAGGATCACCGTCAGAGGCCCCGGCATGAAGGCCGCAGCCAGACGGAAGTACAGGTCCCCTGTATGGGCATACTTGTCCGCCTCGGCAGGCTCGTGGATATGGATGATAAGAGGATTGTTGGAGGGACGGCCCTTGGCGGCGTAGATCTTCTCGGCGGACGCTTGGGACAGTCCGTTACCGCCCAGGCCGTACACCGTCTCGGTGGGGAACACCACAAGGCCCCCCTCGCGAAGGACGCGGGCGGCTTCTGCGAGCTCGGCGGCGGATGCCCCGGGGTCTGTTATTTGGATGACCTTGGTCTGCATAGTCATTCTGTATCCTGTTCTTTGAGCTTTTCCGCCGTATCTGCGGCGGTCAGAGCCTCGATCATGGCCCCGATATTTCCGTTCATAAAGCCGTCCAGATCGAAGATGGACAGGCCGATGCGGTGGTCGGTGACACGGCTCTGGGGGTAGTTGTAGGTGCGGATCTTTTCACTGCGATCTCCCGAACCTACCTGGGACTTGCGGGTGGAGGCGCGGGCCTCGTCCTGCTCGGTTTTCTTGATGTGGTAGAGCTTGACCTTCAGCATTTCCAATGCCTTGTCCTTGTTCTGGAACTGGGACCGCTCCTGCTGGCACTCGATCACGATCCCCGTGGGCTTGTGGGTCAAACGCACCGCCGACTCGGTCTTGTTGATGTGCTGACCGCCCGCACCGCTGGACTTGCAGGACTCGTAGATCAGATCGGAATCCTTGATCTCGATCTCCACGTCCTTGACCTCGGGCAGGACCGCCACCGTGGCGGCGGAGGTCTGGATGCGCCCCTGGGACTCGGTGGCGGGGACGCGCTGGACACGGTGGACACCCGACTCGAACTTGAAGCGGGAGTAAGCCCCCTTGCCCTCGATCAGCACTGTCACCTCGCGGAAGCCTCCCAGCTCGGTCTCGGTGGCCGAGGTGACGGTCACTTTAAAACCAACGCTTTGGGCGTACATACTGTACATACGGAGGAGATCGGCGGCGAACAGAGCGGCCTCCTCGCCTCCCGTCCCCGCACGAAGCTCCATGATGACCGAGCAATCGTCCTCGGGGTCCTTTGGGATGAGCAACTTTTGCAGCTCCTCGGCGGCCTCGACGATCTTTCCCTTGAGCATCTCGGCCTCGTCCACGGCCAGAGCCTTCAGCTCGGGGTCGTCTCCCAGATCAGCCAGCTCCAAAGCCTCGGCGCGGGCATCCTCCAGGCCGCGGTAGAGACGGTAGGCCTCCACCAGAGGAGTCAGATTGTGATATTCCTTGATGAGCGCCGTATACACCGAGGGATCGGCCGCCGTCTCGGGAAGGGACAGACGGAACTCAATGTCCTCGTATTTGGCGGCGATGGGGATGAGCTTTTCAAACATGGTGGGTTCCTTTGAGAAGAGTTATTGGGAGATACAAAGATACAAGATACGAGATACAAGATAGGGACGAACCGGAGCTATCTTGTATCTTTGTATCTTTGTATCTTGTATCTTGCGTTTACGCCTTAAAGAACGCCTCGAACGCCTGATGGGCCGTATACAGATCCGCCTTGGAAATGATCTCGTAAGGCGCGTGCATGGCGATCACGGGGACGCCCAGGTCCACGGTCTCGATGTTGTGCTTGGCGATGAACTTGGCCACGGTGCCGCCGCCGCCCTGATCCGCCTTGCCCAGCTCGCCTGCCTGCCAGATCACGCCGTACTCGGCCATGATCTTGCGGATCCAGGCCACGAACTCGGCGGGGGCGTCGTTGGTGCCGCTCTTACCGCCGTGACCCGTGTACTTGGACATGGCCACGCCGCAGTTGATGAGAGAGGAGTTGCGGCGCTCGTAGACCTCGGCGAAATTGGGATCGAAGCAGGCCGTCACGTCGGAGGACAGGCACTTGGAGTTGGCCTTGACCGTGGAGAAGTGACCGCCCAGAGCGGTAGTGATCTCGGAAATCAGGTCGGTGAGCAGCTCGGTCTGCATACCCGTGTTGCCCTCGGAGCCGATCTCCTCCTTGTCGGCCAGGATGACCATGGAGGTGTGGACAGAATCGTTAGTACCGAACAGAGCGGTGATGGAGGGGTAAGCGCAGACGCGGTCGTCGTGACCGTAGGCGCCGATGAGGGAGCGGTCCAGACCCACGTCGCGGGCCTTGCCGGCGGGAACGGCGGAGAGATCAGCCGAGAGGAAATCCTCCTCGGTGATGCCGTACTTCTCATGGAGCAGAGCCAGCACGTTGAGACGGATGGCGTCGCCGCCCTCACAACCGGGGTAGGGACGGGAGCCCATCAGAAGGTTCAGACCCTCGGCGGGAATGGCGGAGCCCAGAGGCTTGGCGGACTGATCCTTGGCCAGATGGGGGAGCAGATCGTTGATGTAGATCACGGGGTCGGAAGGATCCTCACCGATGCAGATGTTGACCACGGTGCCGTCCTGCTTCACCACCACGCCGTGGAGGGCCAGGGGGATGGTCACCCACTGGTACTTGCGGATACCGCCGTAGTAGTGGGTCTTGAAGAAGGCCATGCCGCCATCCTCGTAGAGGGGGCACTGCTTGACGTCGATGCGGGGCACGTCCACGTGGGAGGCCACGATGCGGATACCGTTGTTGATGGACTCGCTACCGATGCGGAACAGGTACAGGTTGCGGCCGCGGTTGTTGTAGTAGTATTTCCCGCCGACCTCCAGGGGCATACCCAGGGTGTAGGGAACGTAGCCCTCCTTTTCGGCCATCTCAATCGTGACGGTCACGGCCTCCCGCTCGGTCTTGGCGGCGTCCAGATAGGCCATGTAGCCGGGGGCGTAATCGTAAACGGCCTTGATGGCGGCCTCGTCGGCCTTCTCGTAGAAATTAACCTTCTTGTAACCCAGCTTGGCCTCCAGCTCGGTCGCGGTGATCTTGTCAGACATGATGTTTATCCTCGTTTCTTAAGATTTTTTGTATAGTGATCGTGAAAGGACACCTTGACGGACAAGCGTCCCGGACTGTCCCTGATTACGAATTACCGTAAAGTCTTTCATACATTTCCCACGCATCCGTGACCCTCGCCACGAACTGTCTCGTCTCTCTGAAGGGGATCTTCTTCAACCCCCCCTCGCCGTCGGCGTACCTGTCGTTCTCCAGCCACTCGTCCACGTTGCCCAGCCCTCCGTTGTAGGCGGCGAGGGCCAGCTCCCAATCGCCGTAGCGATCGTAGAGGTAGGACAGGCAGTAGGTGCCGTACTTGATATTGGTCTCGGGATCGTGGAGCATCCCGCTCTCCAGATGCTCGAAGAGCATATCGTCGGTGAGCCACTCAAAGGTGGCGGGCATGAGCTGCATCAGCCCCACCGCCCCCACAGGGGACACCGCCCCCGAATCAAAGCCGCTCTCGGTGCGGATCACGGCGTAGACCAGGCCCTCGGGGACCCCGTAGGCCTCGGCGTAGACCTCCACGTACTCGGCGTACTCACAGGGGTAAGCATTTTTCTCAAAGCAGGTGATGATAAAGTCCGCCAGGAACCCCAGACCGATGGCCAGCACCGCGATGAGGGCGATCATGAGCCCCTTGGGCGGGTTTTTCCAGTCAAGCTTCATAAGCCACCTCCCACAGAGTCAACAGCCGCCGCACCTCGTCCTCCAGAGCGGGCATATCACCGTCATTGAAGATCACGGCGTCCGACCGTTCGGTAAAGAACTCATCCTCATGGGAAGCCGCCAGCCGCGCCCTCGCCCGCGCCTCGTCCAAGCCGTCCCGTGCCATAACGCGAGCCAGCCTGACCTCGTAGGGCGCCAGCACCGACAGAATGAAGCCGCATTCGGCGTCAAACCCCGACTCGAACAGCTGGGGCGCGTCCACCAGCACGGCGGGAACGCCCTCGGCCTCGTAGTGGCGGAGGGTGGCTCGGACCTCATCCAGGATATAGCGGTGGGTGATGGCGTTGAGATCGGCGAGATCCTGCTCGTGTCCCTCGGCGAAGACCAAAGCGGCCAAAGCCTTGCGGTCAAGGGTGCCGTCGGGACCCAGGATCCCCGAACCGAACCGCCCCGCCAGCTCGTCAAGGCAAGCCGACGGCGGGACCAGCAGACCGTGGTAGACTCGGTCGGTATCAATGGAGGGGACCCCATAGCCCGCGAACAGGGAAGCGATGACCCCCTTGCCCGCGCCGCTGGGTCCCGTCAATCCAACCGTCAGCATAGCCGCACCTCCCGACCGAGACGGTCGCTCTCCACAGCCGCCTCCAGCACCCGCTGGACGTAAGCACCGTCCGCGAAGGAGGGAGAGCATGCCACCCCATTTGCCACGGCGGAGAGGTAGCCCGCCATGCAACCGATATGCCCGCGTAGCCAGCCCTGGGGAGCCTTGACAGCGGGGAAGCCCGAGGCGGGGGAGGGATACCGCCCCACGCACTCAATGCGGGTATACCCCCGCACCCCGCCCATGGGAGCGCCCACGGCGGTGGCATCGTAGAAGTTCAGGAAATTGGGATCCATCAGGGAAAAGGACAGGGAACCGAGCTCGCCGTTCACCGTGAAGCTCAGCTCGTCGTTGGCCCCCTGGGTCAGCTTGGAGACGACCACCGTCCCCATAGCCCCGTCCCGAGTGCCGCAGATGACGTAGAAGGCCTCGTCGGCGTTGGTCTCCCACACCGAACCGTCCGCCTTCAAATGGGTGGGATAGGCGATCTGGGACCTGCCCAGCACGAAGGAAAGCTCCCCGCACAGGTAGTGGCAGAGATCCAATACGTGAGGGCCGAGATCGTACCAGGTCCCGCCCCCCGCCTCGGCGGTCTGCTTCCACCCCACGCGGCGGTCGGGGTCGATGCAGGAATTGTGCTTGTAGGTAAATTCAAAGGACAGAATCCGCCCCAGTCTGCCCTCGTCGATGAGCTGTCGCGACCGCATGACGGGAGCCAAAAAGCGGTTGTTGAACACCGTCCCGCAGACCGCGCCCCGCTCCTCGGCCAGCCTCGTAAGCTCCAGGGCCTCGGAGGCGGTCACGGTCAAGGGCTTCTCGCACAGCACCGACTTCCCCGAAAGGATCGCCGCCTTGGCTACCTCGTAGTGGAGGGGATTGGGGGTGCAGATATCGATCACGTCGATCTCGGGATCGGCGATCAGCTCCTCGGGAGAGGCCGCCGCCCGGGGGATCCCATACTCGGCGGCAAAGGCCTCGGCTCTCGCCGGGGAGGAAGCGCACACCGCCACAACCTCGGCGGTAAAGCCCAGCTCGGCGGTCTTATAGAAGAAGGGCAGATTCCGCACCGACCACAAATGAGTCTTGCCCATAAAGCCGATGCCAACGAGTCCGATCCGCATTTTTTTCATGTCCTGCCTCCTGTCTATAAAAATACATCTTATATTATATAATATTTCCCCAAAAAATGCAAGAGGGTGAGACATAGAAAGTGGTGAATTTTTGATGAAGATTAATGGGGAAGGATCGGCTCAGTTTCAAATTGCAGTTTATCGAACTGTTTGACGGAACAGATCAGTATGTTTTTGGGTGACCCTCATCCACCGCTATCGCGGTCCCCTTCCCCCAAGGGGAAGGTCAATGCGTCAGCCGTTTCCTTGGCTGATACCCAAAAACATACTGATACCAATAGCTTATCCTGGCTAACGAAAAGCACGAGCCGAATACCTTCCCCTCGGGGGAAGGGGGACCGCGTAGCGGTGGATGAGGGTCACCCTACCTAATTCCACTCTGTTCCGTCAGACCGATAAACCCAAATTTGAAATCCCGACCGAATCTACCATGATCCGTGCGAATCTAACAAAACTGCGCAAACTTCTCCCTATTCCTCCTATGAAATATAGCAAACTGCCGAAAATGCGAAAAGGGGATAAAAAATCTCCGAAAAAGGTTGCCTTTTCTTATGGGTTTGTGGTATAATAAATTATGTGTGGGATTCTGCCCATTTTTAGTGAAGTCAGGAGGAAAACGCCCATGTTGGATACCCAAAGAGCCGGTATGTGGAAACGGCTGTCCGCCGCTCTGTTCGACACCATCATTCTCTTTACCGTCATCGTGGGCATGGCTCTGCTCCTGTCCTCCGTGTTGGACTACGATCGGCACATCCAGCGTATGGATGACCTGGAGGCGCAGTACGCCGAGAAGTACGGCATCGACTTCGACATCACCGCCGAGGAGCTGAAGGCCCTCTCGGAGGAGGAGCGGAAGGTCTATGAGGAGGCCGACAAGGCCTACTCCGAGGATCCCGACGTCATCTATACCTACAACATGATGCTCAGCATGGCCATGGTCATCATCACCTTCGCTATCCTGTTGGGCTACCTCATTCTGGAATTCCTCATCCCCCTGCTGTTGAAGAACGGCCAGACCCTGGGCAAGAAGCTCTTCGGCATCGGGGTCATGCGGGTGGACAGCGTTCGCCTGCCCGCCATCCTGCTCTTCGCGCGGACCGTACTGGGGAAGTTCACCATCGGCACCATGATCCCGGTTTACATCATCATCATGATTATCTTCGGCCGCCTGGGGCTGATCGGTACCGTGATCATCGGCGCTCTGTTTTTGGTCCAGGCCATCCTCTTCTTCGGCACCCGGGACCATACCCCCATCCACGATAAGCTGGCGGGCACCGTCACCGTGGACCTCGCCTCTCAGATGATCTTCGATTCCCCCGAGGCTCTCCTGGAGTACAAGAAGCGCCTCCACGCCGAGTCCACGGAGCATCGGGAGCGGTGATCCCCCACCCCCAAGCGCGGGAAGTATCCATTCGTTTCAAATTTTTTGAAAATAAAGAACATTCAGGAAGGATGATTCGCACATGAAAGTTGTATTGCAAAATCTCACCAAGGTCTTCCCCTCCCGTAACAAGAAATCGGGCGAGGAGGTGGTGGCGGTCAACGACTTCACCTTTGAGATCCCCGACGGTAAGCTGATCGGACTCCTGGGCCCCTCGGGCTGCGGCAAGTCCACGACTCTGTACATGATCAGCGGACTCCAGAAGCCCACAGGCGGTCAGATCTTCTTTGGTGACGACGACGTCACCGAGCTGTCTGCCGAGAACCGCGGCGTGGGTCTGGTGTTCCAGAACTACGCCCTGTACCCCCATCTGACGGTGAAGCAGAACATCCTGTTCCCCCTGCAGAACCTCAAGGGCGCTGACAAGCTCTCCAAGCAGCAGATGCTGGAGAGAGCCTTCGAGGCCGCCAAGCTGGTCCAGATCGACGAGCTGATGGAGAGAAAGCCCTCCGAGCTGTCGGGCGGTCAGCAGCAGCGCGTGGCCATCGCCCGCGCCCTGGTCAAGATGCCCAAGGTTCTGCTTCTGGACGAGCCTCTGTCCAACCTGGATGCCCGTCTGCGCCTCCAGACCCGTGAGGAGATCCGCCGCATCCAGAAGGAGACCGGCATCACCACCATCTTCGTCACCCACGACCAGGAGGAGGCTATGTCCATCTCGGATATGATCGTGGTCATGAAGCTGGGCGTGGTCCAGCAGATCGGCGCGCCTCAGGCGGTGTACGACGATCCCACCAACCTGTTCGTCGCCAAGTTCCTGGGTACTCCTCCCATCAACGTCTTCGAGGGTAACGTACAGGGCGAGAAGCTCTACATCGGTGCCGCCGCCGTGCTGGACGTCCCCGGCGTCCAGGATCAGCCCGTCTACGTGGGCATCCGTCCCGAGGGCTTCATTGTGGATCCCAACGGCGCGTTGACCTGCAACCTCAGCGGCGTGGACGTCATGGGCCGCGACGTGTCCCTGGTCACCACCCACGAGGCCTCTCTCAACCCCGTTGTCCGCTCCATCGTGGACGCCGACGCCGCCAAGAACGCGAACGGTATCACCGTCTCCTACTCCCTCAAGCCTCATAAGGTATTCCTCTTCAACAAGGAGACCGAGGAGCGCGTGTATTTCGAGGTGAAGTGATATGGTAGAAAGCAAGCATAAATGGAAAGCGTGGCTGTATCTCGCTCCCGCCATCGTACTGCTTCTCATCTTTACGGTATGGCCCATCTTCAATACCCTGCGGATGGCCTTCTGGGACGACTACAGCATCATGAAGGACCTGGGCGGCGACCTGGAGTTCAAGTTCGGTATCAAGAACTTCGTCAAGGTCATCGACTACCAGGGCTTTAAGGACTGCCTCAAGAATACCCTGCTCCTGACCGTTCTGACGGTGCCGATCTCCACCATCCTGGCGCTGCTCATCGCCGTGTGCCTGAACTCCATCAAGCCTTTGCAGAGACTGCTCCAGACCATCTTCTTCCTCCCCTACGTCACCAACTCCATCGCCATCGGCATGGTCTTCGAGGCTATGTTCAACATCGTGGGCTTCGGGACCAATAACCCCTCCTTCGGTATCATCAACAACGTCCTGGGCCTCTTCGGGGTGGACCCCATCAACTGGATCAACGCGGGCTCGTCCTACTGGGCCAACATCGCGGTGCTGGTGGTCTACATCGTCTGGAACGCCCTACCCTTCAAGATTCTGATCCTTCTGGGCGGCCTCCAGGGCATCAACAAGCAGTACTACGACGCCGCCAAGGTGGACAGCACCCCCCGTGTCCGCGTGTTCACCAAGATCACGGTGCCGCTGCTCTCCCCCATGCTGGCCTACGTGGTCATCACCGGCTTCATCGGCGGCTTCAAGGAGTATTCCTCCATCGTCGGTATCTTCGGTGAGGATATGCAGGCCGTTGGCGGTGAGTCCCTCAACACCATGGTCGGTTACATCTACGACGCACTGGGCAACCGCGAAGGCCGCGCCTCCGCCGCCGCCCTCATCCTCTTCGCCATCATATTCGTGGTCACCATGATCAACCTGTATGTGAGCAAGAAGAAGACCCACTACTGATGAAAGGAGACCGACTATGACGAATCAAGCAACGCTCAGCGAAAAGAATCTGCAAAAGGTCTCCACCAAGCAGAAGGGAACCAAGATCGTAGTCCAGGTCCTGCTCTACGCCTTCCTGATCACCATGGCCATCATCGTGATCTTCCCCTTCTACTGGATGATCATCTCCTCTCTGAAGTCCACCGTGGAGTACCGTCTCCCCGTGCCCACCCTGTTCCCCAAGGAGATCATGTGGGGCAACTACGTGGAGGCATTCTCAGCCGCCAATCTGGGCAGACTGTTCCTCAACACCGTCTTCGTGGGTGTCGTCTCCACCATCCTCTCCCTGGTCATCACGGTCCTCTCGGCCTTCGCCTTTGCCCGCCTGGAGTTCAAGGGCAAGAACGCCATCTTCGGCGCTCTGCTGGCTACCATGATGATCCCCGGTGAGCTTTTCACCATCACCAACTACGTCACGGTCACCAAGTTCGGCTGGATCGACAGCTTCACGGTCCTGATCGTGCCCTTCCTGGTCAGCGTGTTCTACATCTACCTGCTCCGCCAGAACTTCATGCAGATCCCCAACGAGCTGTATCTGGCTGCCAAGGTGGACGGCACGGGGGACTTCAAGTACCTGTGCAAGGTCATGATCCCCCTGTCCCTGCCCACCCTCATCTCCATCACCATCCTGAAGATGATGGGCGCGTGGAACTCCTACGTCTGGCCCCGCCTGGTCACCACCTCCGAGGATATGCGCCTCATCACCAACGGTCTGCGCGACGCCTTTACCGATATGTCGGGACAGGCCAACATCCCCGTCCAGATGGCCGCCGTCGCGGTGGTCTCCTTCCCCCTGTTCCTGGTCTTCATCTTCCTTCGTAAGTACATCATGAAGGGCGTGTCCAGAAGCGGTATCAAGGGATAATTCCTTTTCTCTCGGTTTCACGGGTCTCGGGTACCCCCGCGATCCCTAAACAAGTCAAATAAAAATTGAAAGGATAAAACAAACATGAAGAAGATTCTCTCCATTCTGCTGGCTCTGGCTATGATGCTGTCCATGCTGGCTCTGGTCGCTTGCGACGAGGGCGGCAATCAGGGCAACGAGGGTAACAACAACAACGGAACCGACGGCAAGCCCGCCGGTATGGCCAGCTTCGACGTCCCCGAGGTGGGCTACGACGGCAGCGCCGTCACCGTGGTGTTCTACCACTCCATGGGCGCCAAGCTCCAGGGCGTGCTGAACACCTACATCCCCGAGTTCAACAAGCTCTACCCCAACATCACCATCGAGCATTCCTCCATGGGTGACTACGACGGCGTCCGCGATCAGATCAAGACCCAGCTGACCGCAGGCGAGCAGCCCAACATCGCCTACTGCTACCCCGACCACGTGGCTCTGTACAACGTGGCTAAGAAGGTCATCCCCCTGGATAACCTCATCGCCTCCACCATCGAGGTCACCGACGCCGAGGGCAACAAGACCGTCCTGGGTCTGACCGACGAGCAGAAGGCCGACTTCATCGAGGGCTACTACAAGGAGGGTGCCGCGTTCGATACCCTGGGCACCATGTACACCCTCCCCATGTCCAAGTCCACCGAGGCTCTGTACTACAACAAGACCTTCTTTGAGGAGAACGGTCTGAAGGTCCCCACCACCTGGGAGGAGATGGAACAGGTCAGCGCCGCCATCAAGGCCATCGACCCCGACTGCGTGCCTCTCGGCTACGACTCCGAGGCCAACTGGTTCATCACCATGTGCGAGCAGTACAAGTCCCCCTACACCAGCCTGGAGGAGGGCAACCACTTCCAGTTCGATAACGAGACCAACCGCGGCTTCGTGAAGATGTTCCGCGAGTGGCACCAGAAGGGCTACGTCACCACCGAGGCCATCTACGGCTCCTACACCTCCGGTCTGTTCACCGCTACCGAGGGCCAGCGCTGCTACATGGTCATCGGCTCCACCGGTGGCGCATCCTACCAGACCCCTCCCACCGTGGACGGTCAGCCCATGTTCGAGACCGGCATGGCTACTCCTCCCCAGGTGGATCCCAACGCTCCCAAGGTCATCTCCCAGGGTCCCTCTCTCTGCATCTTCGACAGCGAGAATCCCCAGGAGGTCGTGGCTTCCTGGCTGTTCATGAAGTTCCTGACCACCAACGTCAATTTCCAGGCCGAGTTCTCCATGAAGTCGGGCTACGCTCCCGTTATCAAGTCTGTCCAGGAGAACGCCGTCTACCAGGGTTGGCTGGATAAGGCTAGCGGCTTCAACAACCTGACCGCTCTGTCGGTCAAGCTGGCTCTGTCCCAGAGCGACGCTTACTTCGTGTCCCCCGCCTTCAACGGTTCCTCCGTTGCCCGTGACCAGGTCGGTATCCTCATGCAGGACGCTCTGGTCAGCACCGACTCCAACGTGGATGCCGTTCTGGAGAGACTCTTCGGGAAGGCCATCGACGAGTGCGAGTACGCCGTTGACTGATCTGCCCTACGCAACAGATAGGAAACATCGCTTATGAAGAATTTCACTAAGCTTTTGGTTCTGCTCCTCGCTCTTTCCATGCTCGCAGGCTGCTTTGTAGCCTGCGACAGCGGGAAGCCTAACGAGGATACCACCGCCGCGGATACCTCCTCTGAGGCCATCACCGGCGAGGGCGGCACGCTGGGCGAGGAGGAGCTTGAGTTCGTGGATTACGCCTCCACCGTCAAGTTCGACCCCGACTCGGGCCGCGCCTACGCCAACGTCACCGTCCGCACCTTCGTGGACGGCGATACCACCCACTTCAACATCGAGCACCCCACCTTTGACGGCGGCATCCTGAAGGCCCGCTACCTGGGTATCAACACCCCCGAGTCCACGGGCCAGATCGAGCCCTGGGGCAAGAAGGCCTCCACCTACACCAAGGAGACCCTCTCCAAGGCTACCTCCATCATCGTGGAGTCCGACAGCGCCTCCTGGAACCCCGATTCCACGGGCGAGCGCTTCCTGGTCTGGGTCTGGTACAAGACCGCCGACATGGAGGACTACCGCTGCCTGAACCTGGAGATCCTCCAGCAGGGTCTGGCCGTCTCCTCCAAGTCCTCGGACACCGTCTACGCCGACGTCTGCGTCACCATCCTGAACCAGGCCGTGAAGCATAAGCTCCACGTCCACTCCAAGGAGAAGGACCCCGACTTCTACTACGGCGCGGCTATGCCCATGACCCTCAAGGAGCTCAAGACCAACATCGAGAGCTACAAGGGCAAGGACGTCAGCTTCGAGGGTATCGTGGTCCGTAACTCCAACCAGACCGCCTACATCGAGGAATACGACGAGGAGACCGGCCTGTACTTCGGTATCCAGGTCTACTACGGCTTCAATCTCGGCTTCTTCGGCGAGGAAATTCTCACCGTGGGCAACCGCGTGCTGGTAGTCGGCTCGGTCCAGTACTACGAGACCGGCGGCACCTACCAGATCGCCGACATCAAGTACCACGCCATGCGTCCCGACGATCCCGAGAACATCCAGAAGATCAGCGACGGCCACGAGGCCGCTTACGCCGA
>JAGAIH010000437.1 GCA_017626655.1 Clostridia bacterium
ACGAAGAACTTCTCGAAGATAGAGGCCTCGGTGTAGCCATAGCCTCGGCCCGACGTGGCCAGGGCCACCGTGTAGATCAGGGCGGGGATCAGCCACAGGGCGGCGGTGGTGAGGGTGCAGACCAGGGCTTCGGTGAGCGCCAGCCTGCGGTAGCGGGCATGGCCCTCGGCCGCGCCCTCCTCTCCCCGCTTCTCGGCTGAGGTGGCCTCCAGGAAGGCGCGCTTGCGCTTGCCGTCCTTGAAGTAGACCCCCACTAGCAGATCCCCCAGCACGAACAGGGCGACCAGGCTGAACAGGAACATGGCCGTGGGGATACGGCTCGCGGCGTCGCTGGACATGGTGTAGGGATCCGAGCTGCCCATGACCATGAAGTGGAAGGCCAGGCTCAGCCCATGGAAGATCAAGAGGGCGATGAGGGTCTTCACGGCGGTGCGGATGTGGTCGGGCTTTTCGGGGGTGTACGGGATCACGGGAGGCTGTTCGTTCATGGCGGTCTCCTTTCGGGGAGTATCAACGGCGGATGCGGTTGGCCGACCAGCTCTTGTGGGAGAATAGCCGTCCGAAGTAGTGGAAGGCAAAGAGGATTCCCAGAGGGATGAGCATCCCGCCCCAGGCGTTCCGGAGGGGCTGGAAGAAGCCGATGACCCCCACGAAGAAGGTCTCGATGGCCCAGGCGTCGGCGTAGCCGTAGCCCATGCCCGAGGAGTTCAGGGCGGCGGTATAGAAGCCGGCGGGGAGGAGCCAGAGGAAGGCGGTGACGGCGGTGCAAACGACGGCCTCCGTCAAGGCCAGCTTGCGGTAGCGGGCGAAGCCCTCGGCGATGCTTCCCTCTCCCCGCACCTCCACCGAGGTGGCAGCCAGGTAGGCCCGCTTGCGGTCGCCGTTCTTGAAGTAGAACACCGTCATGACGATGGCGATGACCAGGAGAGTCACCAGGGAAAAGCCGAACATGACGAAGCGGAACTCGGGCTCGTGCTCGTCCCCGATCATCTGGTTCTCCACGGGGCTCATGAAGAGGACGTACAGGATCCAGGTCACGGCGTGGTAGATCACCATGAAGAACAGGGTCTTGACCCCGGTCTTCACGTAGTTGGGCTTCTCGGGGCGGTAGATCGGGGCAGGGGTCTCGTCGTAGCGGTTCATAGCTACCTCCTTTTATGATCCTTCGTCTTCTATTGGCGTTCTTTTGATTGCTTTCTGTAATGATTATACATCATTCCGACCAACTTGTCAATAGGTTTCGGTAATTTTTTCTCAACTGTTTCAATATTTGGATTCTCGGTTTGCGTGAACACCACTCAAAGAAAAAGCACCCCGTAGGGTGCTTGTTTCAAGGCTTCATCCACCGCTCCACCCGCTTCTGCCAGCGGAGGTAGTAGAGGATCAGGAGGCGGTCGATGAGCAGGTCGAAGAGTACATAGGTGAAAAGGGACAGGATAATCACCGCCCAGGCCATAAGTGGGGTGCCATCCTCCTCACCGAAGCCCTTCAGAAAGGCGTCAAAGAGGCTTCCCTCACCGCCCAGCAGGATGAGGTAGAAGATCCCCAGGTAGAGGAGCAGGACGGCGGCCAGGAGCAGAAGCTTGACCGCCCAGCCCAGGACGCGGGGGAGTCGGTCCAGTCTTTGCTTGACGATGGGGTAAAAGCCCGTCAGCCCCGCGAACATCCAGGCCCCCAGGCTCTGGGGCATGAGCAGGACCCCCAGTATCCCCGTGACGGCGTAGGACAACCAGGCGTACTTGGTCCCATAGCAAAGGAGGATGGGGAGCAGGACCAGGGAGGCCACGGCGGCGACGGTGATGTCGATGACCTCGATGATGGCCCCCAGGCCCAGCATGACCACCGCCAGAGCGCAGAGGACGGCGCACATGGCGATACGGCGGGTGGAGCCTGAGCGGCGGGTACGGCGGGGCGTGTGATTCTGATTGGGTCGATTGGTCTGTTTCATGGCGGTCAACAGCAGCAGCGGGCGGTATCACAGCAGCAATCGGCGCAGATGAAGGCCGAGCAGATATCGCAGACGGTGCAGGAGGAGGTGCGGGTGGATTGCCCCGAGCCGAAGCCGTTCCCGCGGTTGCGGAGCCGCTCCCTGGCATCGCGGTACTCGGGATTATCGGGATCCATGCCGCAGGCGGTGTCGAAGAACTGCTGGGCGTCCACGAAATGGCCGCGATTCACCGCGATACAGCCCATGAGGAAGTGCCACTCGGCGCCGCGGTCGGACTCGGGAACGGTGGACAGCACCTGGGCGGCCTCGGCCACGCGGCGGAGGTTGATGAGCTGGCGGGCGGTGATATAGGGGTTGCCGCCGTGGTGGG
>JAGAIH010000438.1 GCA_017626655.1 Clostridia bacterium
ACCTACAAGCTCAAGATGCTGACCCGCCGCGCCGTGGAGACGGTCTTGGAGCATGAGCAGTACAACAACCCCTGCGAGGTGTCGGTGACCTATACCGACAACGAGCAGATCCACGGGCTGAACCTCCAATACCGAGGCGTGGACCGCCCCACCGACGTCCTCTCCTTCCCCCTCATGGACTTCTCGGGTGAGAGCGAGGAGCCCGTAGCCGACGAGCCCGTGGTGAGCCTGGGAGATATCGTCATCTCCCTGGAAAAGGCCGCCGAGCAGGCAAACGAGTACGGCCACAGCTTCGAGCGGGAGGTGGCCTTCCTCACCGTCCATTCCATGCTCCACCTCCTGGGCTACGACCACATGGAGGAGGACGAGGAGCGGGATATGCGGGCCCGCCAGCGCGCCGTCATGGAGCTTTTGGGTCTGACCGTGGCCTCCTCGGAGGAGTAAGGAGCGATCATGAACGAGAATAACGAACAGAACGGCGGCCTTTTCTCGGACGAGTACGAGGCCCCCAAAAGAGAGAATCCCTACCTGAAAAAGAACCGCGAAAAGGCCAAGGCCGAGAAGGCTCCCAAGCCTCCCAAGGAGAAGAAGAGCAAGGCAGCCCCCGAGCCCGAGTCTCCCTACGTGGCCGTGGAGGACAAGCCCCTCTACCCCGAGGAGAAGCGGCCTGCCGCTACCCCCGCCCGCGAGGAGGGAGAGGGCTACGTCCGTAAGCGCACCTTCTCGGACTGGATGTTCGAGCACGTCAAGCTCATCGCCACCATCGCCACCATCCTGGTGGTGCTTTCCCTGGTTCTGATCACCGACGTGGTGGGGATCGTGGAGAATCTCATCACCCAGTCCCAGCAGGCGGACAAGGAGGATATCACCCTCACCTACGTCAAGGGCCTGTCCGAGATGGGCCAGCCCATCGCCTGGCAGAACCTGGACAAGTTCCGTCGGAGGGAGTCCAAGGCCACCGACTCCATCACCTGGATGCTGGAGGTGGAGGGCACCGACTACGAGCTGTGGGTGTCGGGCGTCAGCACCGATAAGCCTCCCGTATACGTCTATCTCTACCACATGAGAACGGGCGACCGCCTGGTCCTGGGCGAGGAAGACTTTGACCGCTTCATCGAGGAACATTCCAAATAAACATCGTCAGTAAAGGATCATAACTATGAAAAGAACCGGCTTCATCGCCCTGGTGGGTCGCCCCAATGTGGGCAAGTCCACCCTGCTCAACGCCATCCTGGGAGAGAAGGTAGCCATCGTCTCCTCCAAGCCCCAGACCACCCGTAACCGCATCAGCGGCATCTTCACCAAGGGGGAGGATCAGTACGTCTTCCTGGACACCCCCGGTATCTTCAAGCCCCAGAACTCCCTGGGCGACTTCATGGTGAAGACCGCCAACTCCACCATGCAGGACGCTGACGCCGTGGTGCTGGTCACCGACCTGGGCAAGGAGATCTCCAAGGTGGAGGAGGACGTCATGGCCTACGCCAAGCGGTCCGAGGTCCCCTGCATCCTGGTCCTCAACAAGACCGACCTCTACAACGCCACCGAGGTGGCCGAGGCCATCATGAAGTACGCCGCCCTTCACGACTTCACCGCCGTCATCCCCCTGTCCGCCAAGGGCGGTAAGGGCGTGGACGCCGTCCTGAAGGAGTGCGCCCCCTTCCTCCGCGAGTCGGATTGGTTCTACCCCGAGGACATCGCCACCGACCAGCCCGAGCGGGTCATGGCCGCCGAGATCATCCGCGAGAAGGTCCTCCGAACCACCAACAAGGAGATCCCCCACGGCGTGGCGGTGGTCATCGAGAAGTTCACCGAGGACCCCAAGACGGGCATGGTCTCCATCCACGCCACGGTCTACTGCGAGCGCGCCTCCCACAAGGGCATCATCCTGGGCAAGGGCGGCGAAGGCCTCAAGCGCATCGGCACCTACGCCCGCCAGGACATCGAGAACCTCCTTGGCACCAAGGTTTACCTGAACCTCTGGGTCAAGGTCAAGGAGAACTGGAGAGAAAGCGCCGCCACCGTGGCGAACTTTGGATATAACGAAGAGTAAAATTGGGGTTTAGCGGTGCGTTCCCCCGTTCTCGAGCGAAGCGAGATGACCTTCCCCTTTGGGGAAGGTGGCGCGCCCGAAGGGCGTGACGGATGAGGTAATAACGCTGGCCCATCAAGATCTTTTGGCCCTGACATCATACCTCATCCACCATCCTTCGGATGGTCCCCCTTCCCCAGAGGGGAAGGTCGGAGAACGAGTCTCAACACACCGACAAACCCAAATTTGAAATTCTAAAGAAAGGAGTCAACCTCATGCTCATCACAGTCAACGGCTTGGTGACCCGGGCTTATCCCTCGGGGAATCACGACCGTGTCATCCATCTGCTGACCGAGGATCACGGACGGCTGTCGGTGATGGTCAAGGGGGGAAGCTCCTCGCGGGCGGCCGACGCGGCCTCCTGCACCCAGCTCTTCACCTACGGAAACTACGAGCTGTACCGAGGCAAGGGCGGGGACCTCTACTGGTTCCGTGGTGGCTCGGTGCTGTCCCCCTTCTACGAGCTGTCCTCGGACATCACCCGCATGGCCCTTGCCACCTACCTCTGCGATATCGCCTCGGACCTCACCCTGGAGGAGGCCGACGAGGAGGAGAGCGGGACTCTGCTCCGTCTCCTTCTCAACTCCCTGTACGTCCTATGCAAAGGGGACAAGTCCCCCGCCATCGTCAAGTCGGCCTTTGAGCTTCGCTCGGTCTCCCTCATGGGCTACCGCCCCGACCTGACCGCCTGCGAGCGGTGCGGGGCCACGTCCCCCGAGAGCGCCTACCTGGATATCCTCAACGGCCGTCTCATCTGCGCCGATTGTCAGACCCGTCTCAACCGCCAATTCAGGCGGGGGGACGAGGAGGGCAGCGGCGAGGGCCGCCGTCCCGTCTGCCCCGTGTCCGGCTCGGTCCTGGCCGCCCTGCGGTACATCGTGTCCGCCCCTGACAAGAAGATCTTCTCCTTCGTCATGAAGGACGCCGAGGAGGAGCGGGCCCTGGATCGGGCCACCGAGTCCTTCCTCCTCCACCAGCTGGAGCGGGAGTTCGAGACCCTCCGCTTCTACCGCTCGGTCGCTGATTGAATGATAGATCATAGGCGTATCATTGCGAAAATTGGGGTTTATTGAACTGTTTGAAAGGGTAAAAATGCCCATGGCGGTAAACTCCCCCACCGCCTGCGGGCGGAGCACCC
>JAGAIH010000439.1 GCA_017626655.1 Clostridia bacterium
CAAAAAGGTTCTAAGAACTCCAAAAACCTTCAAAAAACATTGATAAATATACTTTTTGAAAGTTCTTGAAAGGAGTCCAGAGGAAAACTTCTTTCAAGAAGTTTTCCTTTGGCGTTCTCCCGTTCCCCCATAAACTGCAATTTATTTGTTCTTCTGCGCCCGAATGGCCTCCATCCAGCACTTATGACACATAGCGATATAGCAATCATTCCCCCCCAGCATGACCTGGGCGCCCTCGGTGACCACCCGCATATTCCCGTCCAGGCGGGCGTTGACGGTGGCCTTGGAGCCGCAGGAGCAGATGGTCTTGATCTCGGCGATGGAGTCGGCCACCTCAAAGAGACGGCGGCTTCCCTCAAACAGATGGCAGAGGAAATCGGTACGCAGACCGAAGCAGAGAACGGGGATGTTGTAGTCGTTCACAATCGTGCGAAGGGCATCAACCTGCGCCTCGGTGAAGAACTGGCACTCGTCGGCGATGATGACGTCGTAGTCGGTGTAGCCGTCTTTGTAAAGAGCCAGCAGATCCACCTCGCGGCCGATGGGGAAGCACCGGGCCTCCAGGCCGATGCGGGAGCGGATGACGGCCTCGCCGTCGCGGGTGTCCAGGGCGGGCTTGATGAGCCAGACCTTCATGCCTCGCTCCTCATAGTTGAACTTGGTGATGAGCGCCTGGGCTGTCTTGGAGGACCCCATCGCGCCGTATTTGAAGTAGAGCTTGGCCATGTCGTGACTCCTTTTTGAAAAATGTGCAGATACACCATTATTATACCACATTTGCACGAAAAAAGAAAGAGGATTTTTGAAATATCTGACAAAATATATTTTTTACGCAAAACCCTTTGACTTGACGGCAAATCTGTGTTATAATAAAATGATAAAGTATGGAAAGGGGAGAAAATATGGTCATCCTGGGCATTGATCCCGGCCTCGCCATCGTGGGCTGGGGCATACTGGACTACGATAAGAACCGCTTTCGTCCCCTGGCCTACGGGAGCATCAACACCCCCGCAGGCATGGAAACCGCCCTGCGCCTGGCCCGCATTCACCACGACCTGTCCGCCATCATCGACCACTACAAGCCCACCGAGATGGCGGTGGAGGAGCTGTTCTTCACCAAGAATATCACCACGGGCATCCGCGTGGCCGAGGCCCGAGGCGTCATCCTCATGACGGGGCAGGAAAAGGGTCTTTCTCTGGCGGAATACACCCCCATGCAGGTCAAGCAGGCAGTGGTGGGCTACGGCGGCGCCGACAAGCACCAGGTCATCTCCATGGTGACCAGACTTCTGAACCTCCCCGAGCCCCCAAAGCCCGACGATACCGCCGACGCCCTGGCCATCGCCATATGCCACGCCCACAGCGGATGCTCACGGCTTGGCGGGTACTACAATAAAATGCAGTGAATTCGTAATTCATAATTCGTAATTCGTAATGAAACGAGGGCTTACTGCATTCAAATCGAAGCGAAGTTCATCCCTGTGATACAGATCCTCCGCGACAGAAACAGGAATAGAGAATTTTCGTTCCTCCGTTCCTCAATTACGAATTACGCATTACGAATTACGAATTCAAACCATCCATTCCAACCAACATCAAGGAGAAAAACTATGTGGGTAGCCGATAACTGGAAAGACTACGAGCTGATCGACACCTCCGACGGAGAGCGCCTGGAGCGGTGGGGGAAATACATCCTCATCCGCCCCGATCCCCAGATCATCTGGAAGGACTGCGCCACCTCTCCCCTGTGGAAAAAGGCCGACGGCATCTACCGCCGCTCCCACACGGGCGGCGGCGCGTGGGTCAAGAACGACCTCCCCGCCCAGTGGCAGATCGGGTACGGGGACGACCTCCGCTTCGTCCTGCGCCCCATGGGCTTCAAGCATACGGGCCTGGTCACCGAGCAGGCCGCCAATTGGGACTGGTTCTCGGGCCTGATCCGGGAAGCCAAGACCAAGGATCCCAACCGACAGATCAAGGTGCTGAACCTCTTCGCCTACACGGGAGGCGCTACCATGGCCGCCGCCCGCGCGGGAGCCGCCGTGGTCCACGTGGACGCCGCCAAGGGCATCGTGGCCCAGGCCAAGG
>JAGAIH010000440.1 GCA_017626655.1 Clostridia bacterium
GCCTCCGGCGGCTTAAGAACCCTTTTGAAAAAGGGTTCTTAAGAATCTCCTAAAACTTTCAAAAAAGTCATATATTGGGTTCAAGTTGCTGAGGCCAAAATACATTGATACAGCTTGAAAGTTTAAGCTATACGAACCGAGGCCCGAATCCGTCTTGGAAACCCCCGCGGGGACCCCTCACCCCACTCTGATATTTGGAGAACGGGGGAACGAACACACCGATAAACCCAAATTTGAACATTTTGCAATCGCCTATTGTATGGATGGTTTTATACCAACGAAAACCGCAGGGCGCTCTGTGTCGCCCGAGGGACATTCACAGAACGCCCCTATGCGGTATAGGTCTTGTTCGGAACGGTATTACTGTTTGATACGCTTCTTCTTCCAATGCCCCATCTTGTAGAAGATGGCGGTGAGGATGGCGCCGATGCTCCAGGATGCCAGCAGGGAGATCTGGATACACTCCTTCATGCCGTCGGCGGGGTTGCCGGTGGGGGAGGTCAGCCAGGCGATGCCGTAGGCCACGGGGACGCGGATGGCCACCGTGGTGATGAGGGAGATCCACATGGGGGTCATGGTGTCGCCCGCGCCGCGCATGATGCCCGAGAGGGACTGGGTCACGGCCATGGCGATGTAGCCCACGGCCAAAATCATCATGAGGCGGTAGCTGAGATCCACCAGATCGGCGGTCTCGGTGAAGAGTCCCATCAGGTGCTTACCGAAGAAGAGGATCAGCACCGTAATGGCCGTCGAGCAGCCAACGGCCATGGCCAGGCCCTGACGGGCTCCCTTGGTGACGCGGTCGTAGAGGCCCGCGCCCACGTTCTGACCCGCATAGGTGGTCAGAGCGGTACCGAAGGAGAAGTTGGGCATCATGGCGAAGCCGTCCACACGCATGATGACCACGTTGGCGGCGATGAACTGCTCGCCGAACTGGTTGGTCAGGGACTGGACGATGATCATAGCCGAGGAGAAGATGGCCTGGGTCAGACCCGAGGGGAGTCCCAGACGGATCAGGGTCTTGATGTACTGAGCCCGGGGGATCATGAATTTGAAGCCGAAATCGTAGTCCTTCCGCATGATGGCCAGCTTGACCATGCACAGGGAGGCCGAGACGATCTGGGCGATGATGGTGGCCAAGGCGACGCCCGCCACGCCCATCTGCACCACGGCCACGAAGACGATGTCCAGTACGATGTTGATGACGGTGGCCACCAGCAGAAACACCAGGGGCCAGACCGAGTCGCCCATGCCGCGGAGGATACCGCTCAGAATATTATAGAAGGCCAGACCCGCGATGCCCCAGAGACAGATCTTGAGGTAGTCCTCACACCAGTCCAGGATGGAGGCGGGGGTGTTCAGCATCTCCAGAACGGGGCGGATGAGGGGGGTGGCTACCAGCATCAGCACCGCGCAGCAGATGGCGGTAGCGGTGATGCAGTTACCGATGGTGTGGGACAGGCTCTCGCGGTTCTTGGCGCCGAAATACTGGGACACCATGATGCCGGCGCCCGCCGAGATGCCGATGAACAGCACCAGGAGCATATTGACGATGGGGCCGCAGGAGCCTACCGCCGCCAGGGCGTTGTCGCCGATGTACTTACCCACCACGATGGAGTCTACGGTGTTGTAGAGCTGCTGGGCGATGTTGCCCAGTAGCATGGGAAGGGTAAAGATCAGGATCTTTTGCCAGGGCGAGCCTGTTGTCATATCGTTGGACGATCTCACGGTTTCACCTCATACACAGTTTTTGTCATTTTATAGTATACCACAAACCCGCCCCGATTGCAAGGGCTTTCACACAAAGTTTACGGTTCAGCCCTGTTTGGGGGTGAGATCCCTGTCCTCCAGCAGGATGCAGTTCATCTCCCCGCTGACCTTGGTGCAGGCGTCCAGGGCGATCACCGCCAAGGGGGCGTCGGGGTCGCGGCGGCGCTTACCGTAGAAGGGAGTGAAGTCCGCGAATCGGCCGAATTCCTGTCCCCGCCCCTCAATGTTGGCGTGACCGTAGGAGCAATGGAAATGACCGCAGACCACGGTCTTATCGGGGACATGCAGCTCCTTGTAGTAGGCAAACTCCATGCCGTTGTACCAGCGGGCGTTCTCCCAGTCCTCGGCGGAGGCACTTCGCCAGTCGGGATTGAAGTAGAAGCTCTTGTAGCCCCGATATTGGGTATCCCCCACGGTGGAGCGGCAGGGAATATAGCCGTGGGTGAAGACGTACCGCTCGGTCTCGAAGTAGTTCAGGGCGGCGGGCATGAGCATGCTGTAGTAGAGGGAGCTTTTCACCCGCCGGATCAGAACCTCGGGGCGGCAGATCCCCTCCCGATGGCTCATGTCGCTCAGCTGAAGGGCGGTGAGCCAGGTGCCGTTCTTGACGTGGTAGGACTCGCCGCACTCGATGCGGTCCATGCCGTAGCCCGTCTCCAGGTCGGTGAGCAGTCGCTCCATAAGGTCCTCGTGGTTGCCGCGGATGTAGATGAGGCGGTCCTGCTTGAGAAGCCCCGCCATGAGGCGCTGCATCTCGTCGGGCTCCTCGCCACGGTCCAGAAGGTCGCCGCAGACAATGAGCTTACAGGGGTCGGGGTCGGTGAAAAAGCCGCTCTCGTCGAGAGTCTTCATCAGAATATCATAAAAGCCGTGGGGATCGGCGATGACGTAGTATTTCATGGGGGTCTCCTTTCTTATTTGTGGACTTGTTGTTTGTAAATTTGGGTTTGTCGGTGTGTTCGTCCTCCCGTTCTCTGACCTTCCCCTCTGGGGAAGGGGGACCATCCGAAGGATGGTGGATGAGGTATACCCTATAGGTATCAGTATGTTTTGGGGTAAACCTCACCCACCGCTTCGC
>JAGAIH010000441.1 GCA_017626655.1 Clostridia bacterium
ATCTTCCGCTTGATATACCGCAGCTTCAGCCGCTCGGGCAGAGCGATGCGGCGCTTGATATCACGGCGGAGGAAGAGGTAGAGGGCGGCGACCTGCTTCATCTCAACGATGCTCATGCCGTGGCCGAACTCCTCGGCGGCCATGCCGTCCATGACCACGTGAAGGTTGGGCAGGGCGTCGGCGGCGCCGGGCTTCTGCTTCTTGCCCTCCACGGGGGCAGTCAGCTCGGCGGTGAGGCGGTCGGCGTAGTCGTCGCGGAACTCACCCGGCTTGGGGGCCAGGTCGTAGTAGGAGAGCAGGCCTGTGACGGCGTCGGACATCTCCAGAGCCATCTCGCGGCGGTCGGACTCGTTGGTGTTGGTGCCGAAGCCGTTTTCCAGCACCTGGGCGCAGATGCTCTGGCGGTGGTCCTCGGCGGCGCGGGCGCGGGAGATGATGGTACCGATGATGGCGGCGATGATGCCCAGCACCAGAAGGATGCCCATGCCGATCAGGCTCTTGCGGGCGATCTCAGCGGCGATGGCGTCCTGCTCGTCGGTGGTCTCCTCACCCGACTCGTCCTCGAAGGTCTCCTCCTCGTCGGTCTCGGGCTCCTCCCACTCCTCGGGAGCGGTGGTCTCCTCGTCGGGGATGATGGGATCCACGGGGCCGGAGCCTGCGGTGTTGCCGGCGCCGTACATACCTACGTAGTACTGGGGGGTGGTCTCGTACTGGATCCAGCCTACGCCGTCGAACCAGACCTCCACCCAGGCGTGGGCGTTGTAGTCACGGACGTAACCGCCGTAGACGAAATCGTCGCGGCTGATCTTGGTCAGCTCGTCACCGATGTAGCCCTCCACGTAGCGGGCGGGGATGCCCAGCTCTCGCAGGATCAGGGTCACGGCCGAGGCGAACTGCACGCAGTAGCCCTCCTTGGTGTTGCGGAGGAAATTTTCCACGCCGTCCAGGGTGGGATCCACGTTGGTCAGGTCGGGGGTGATGGTGTATTCGCAGCCCATTTCGTCGATGATGTAGTCGATGACGTTGCGGACCAGGCGGTCGCGGTGGACATAGGCGTCGGGATCGGAGGTGTTGCGGACGTCGGCCAGCTCCACGCTGGCAGGGACGTTCACGATCTCCTTGTGCTGGACCGTGTAGGAGTCCTCCTCGGGGGTCTCGGGATCGTCGGGGATGAATTCCTCGGTGATCCTCTGCTCCTCGGTGTGGGCCTGGGCCTTGATGATGGCGGCCAGCTCACGGAGGTAGGCGCTGTCGGCGGTGTCCAGGTAGCGGTCGTAGACGAACTCACCGTAGGTCTTCTCGGTGTTGAGGTAGGCCATCAGCTCGGCGCGCTCCTCGTCGGTCATGCCGCGGTCGTACTCGTCCACCAGGTTGACGTCCACGGGGGTGCCCAGCTCGTCCAGGTAGGCGGAGCTGACGTCGGTGACGGTGGCGCCCACCACCTTGGAGGCATCCACCGACAGGGTCAGGGTGCCATAGTCGGTGGTGACGATATAGCTGCGGTCCTCGCCGCGGGAGATGGAATCGGTGTCGTGGTAGAACCTCCAGACCTTGGTGTCCTTGCCCCGCTTGTACTCGTACATGAACATGGTGGTGCCGTTGTCCTCCTCGTAGACTGTCAGGGTCAGGTTGGAGGAGATGGTACCGTCGGCGTTCTCAAAGAAGCCGGTGCGGGCCAGGAGGGCCTCCTTCTGGAGGTTGTAGGCCGCCTGAAGGGCCGCCTGCTTGCGGATCCAGGCCGCGTTGGTCATGACCGTGGCGTAGGTCATGGTGGAATAGTCCAGACCGTTCTCGTTGAACTTACGGCCGGTGTAGATGCCGTCGTAGTAGTTGACGAAGGTCAGCTTGTGAGGCTCGGTGGAGTTGTATTCCATGAGACCGTAGCGGGGGTCGAAGGAGGCGGGGAAGTAGGTCAGGGTGTCGGGGCTGTTGACCCGTCGCAGGCTCACCGTCAGGCCCACGAAGCCGTAGTCCGTGTTGCTCTTGTACTTGGTCAGCAGGTTCTCGGTGTACGCGGGATCGTCCACCAGCTCGGGCCTCATGTAGTGGTAGAAGCCGTAGCGGATGGTCTCGGCGGGGGTCCCCTTCTTGGTAAAGAGGGACTGGTACTCGTTCAGGGTCTCCTCGTCCACAGCCAGCCAGGCACCGTTCTCGTAGTCGGTGCCGATCCAGCCACGGAGGTAGTAGTTGGTGTTGTAGCGGGACTGGAGGTAGAACACCTGCATGCCCGTGAACTCCAGCTGCTCCAGGTCGGTGGAGTGGGGCTCGAAGTTATCGCTGTCGGCCTTGTACTCCAGGCGGTCCAGCTCGTCGTCGTCGCCTCTTAGGAGGGCGGTGACGTAGTTTCTCGCCAGCTCCATCTTCTCGTCGATGGCCTGGATGGTGTTGAAGTTGCCCTTGATGAGGATGGAGGGCAGAGCGATGGCGATGAGGCAGGCCAGCAGCACGGCGGAGCCCGCAAATCCGCCCATGGCGGTACGGGACTGCTCGGTGACGCGGTCGTAGGTCTTGACCAGACGTACCTGCTTCATCATCTCCTTATGAGCCTTCTTCTGCTCCTTCTTGGTCTTGGGGTCCAATTTTTCCTTGGACTTCTTGGCCTTTTTCTGCTTACCGCCGAAGTAGTCGGTCAGCTCCTCGTCCACCGTGACCGTCTTGGTCCGGCGCTTCTTCCGCATGGCGGCCTTCTGCTTCTTGCGCTCGGCGCGCTCGGCCTCGGCCTTGGCGTACTCGGGGGGGAGGGTAGGCCTGTCGGAGTCCTCAAAGAGCTTCAGCTCATTGTCGTAGTGCTTGTCGTCCTTGCCTCGGTAGAGACGGTCGTAGGCCGCCATGACCAGGACGGAGGCGAAGGACACGATGACCAGAGTGATGCCCAGGTTGGACTCAATGCGGTTGCTGTAGATGTTGAAGGTCAGGAGCACCACCAAAAGGGTGGTGGCCAGGATGGCGGGGGGGATGATGCGGATCTTCTTGGTGAGGCAGACGGTGAACAGCAGGGTGACAAGGACGGTCACCAGGCAGGTGCCGACCACCATCAGCTCCTCGTGGGGGGTGAAGGAGGTGAACTCGGCCTTGTACTGGACGTAGGTGAGGTAGCCTACCTTATAGAGTCTGTCCAGAGCGGCGTTGTACAGGGACAGAAGACCGAAGAACAGATCCAGGGGGAGGCGGGGATTCAGGGCGATGAGACCGCCCACGGCGCCGCCCGCCGCGATCAGGGAGACGGGCCTGCCCCAACCGCCCAGGCTGA
>JAGAIH010000442.1 GCA_017626655.1 Clostridia bacterium
CCTGTTTTGATTCTTGATCTGATCAGCATACTCTTTACTCCTTTCTGCCCAAAGGGCACCCTCCCCCCATCAGAACCCACCGAAGCCGTCAAGGGAAAAAGGAAAAAGTATTGCAGTCATGTCACGAAAAACGAGCCGATTTAAAAGACAGTTACTTGTCAATCAAGTCGGCTCTGTGAATTCTCAGCGATACTTTTTCCCCCTTGACGGGGGTGGTGGTGTTCTGATATAATCCACACTCCACAGGATACCAAAATCGTGCCAAAAAGGTATTGTAAATCGCCACGAAATATGCTACAATGATGGCACACCCCACCAAGGAGGTCTCCCATGCAACTGACACGCACCTCGGATAAGCTCAAACGCACCATCCTGTTCAATGCCGAACGCCGAGAATCCACCTTTGTCCCGCCTATAGATTCGGGTTACTTCTCCCTCATTCTGATCAAAAGCGGCAAAGGGATCATAACCATCCAATGCAAGAGCGGCGAGACGGATTCATTTCCTGTATCCGCGCCCATGGCAATCTGTCTGCGGGACTGCGAGGCCTTGACTTGTACAGCAACAGACGGCGAGCCGTGGGACGTGTATAATGTGGTGTTCTCCCCCACCTTCATCAACGTGAATATGCAGCCTGCTGTCATGGAGCAGGGCGTTTACGAGGTGCTGGCCGAGACCTACCACCTGTTCCGTCTCGCTCCCTTCATGGAGACCCACTCGGAGCTAAAGCGCATTGACATGACCGAGGAACAGATGGATGCTTATTTCCGTATCTGTGATGCCACCGTAGCCGCCATGGAGGAAGAAGACCCCGATAAGTGCTGGTCCTGCCGTATCCGCGCGGGACTCATGGATATTCTCACAGGACTGGAAGCCCAGTATACTCATAAAATCGAGGGAAGGCGGGACAACTCCCTGACCTTCGCGACCTACCGCAATATCGTCATCCGTATCCACGGCGACCTCATGCACCCGGGGCGCATCGAGGACGTTTGCCGCATCTTCGGGGTCAACAAGAACAAGCTCCAAGTCATTTTCCGCCGATACAGCGGATTATCCTACCACGATTTCATCAAGCAGGCCCGTGTGGAACGCGCCCAAAGCTATCTGGCCTTCACGGGCTTGAAGCTCTCCGAGATCGCTTTCCGTCTCGGGTTCAGCACCGAACAGCATTTTTACCGCTTTTTCAAGCGAGAAACAGGCGAGGCCCCTGCGGATTTCCGAAAGAGTACCGTGAAGGGGCGGAAGGATGCCTTTGCGAGGCTGGCTATGGTCGCTGCGGGTGATCCCGGGTGCTATGCGGTGAGAAAGTAATTGAATATGGAAGAACAGTCAGAAATTGGCTGTTCTTTTTTTTGCGCTCTCGGTGAAATCGTGCCGATGGGATATTTTTTTGTTTCTTACATTATATTACAATAAAAAATGAGAAAATATTTTCAAAAACATGACACAAAACCGAAAAAAGCGTGGACATAGTAAGTAGAAGCAGTAAACAAGTGAAAAAGGAGGTGAGCGCATGGGGCGGTTCAAAAAGCGAAAAGGCCAATCCAAGCAGATGGATGAGAAAATAATAAGCCTATACTGGAAACGCGACGAGCAGGCTATCGCGTTGACTGCCGAAGTTTACGGCCGTTGTCTCTACAGCATCGCTTATAATCTGCTTCACGACGAGTGCGATACCGAGGAGACGGTGAATGACACATATTTGGATGCTTGGAAGAGCATCCCTCCGGCACGCCCTGATTGTCTATTAGCCTTTTTGACCAAGATCGTGCGTGGAAATGCCATTAACGCTTACAAGAGCCGTACCCGCTCACGTCACATTCCGCCAAGCATGGTGGTCTCTCTATCAGAACTGGACACCGTATTGGGGAGCGACTCGGATGACCCGACAGGCGGTGAATCGAAGCAAATATCCGATGCCATCAGTGGCTATCTCTACACACAAACCGAACGTGCGCGCAATATCTTTATTTATCGCTACTACTGCTCGGATACCGTAAGGCGTATAGCGGGCATGATGAAGATCAGCGAATCTACCGTAAACCGTGAGCTGTCCCGTATGCGGGATGAATTGCGAGAGTATTTGAAGAAGGAGGGAATTTACGTATGAAGCATGAAAAGAAATACGAGATATTGAGCGGTCTTGATGAAAGGCTTTTGGAGGATGCTTTGCGCAACCGTGAAAAAATGATGCG
>JAGAIH010000007.1 GCA_017626655.1 Clostridia bacterium
CCTTGCCCGCGCGGATCTTCTGGATCTCGTCGTAGGCGGCGTTGATCTCCTTCATCTTCTCCCCCGCCATCTCGGCCAGGTCGCTGTCGCGGTACTTATCGGGATGGTATTTCCGAGCCAAGGCGCGGTAGGCGGCCTTGACCTCGTCGTCGGTGGCGGTGGGGGACACGCCAAGGATCTTGTAGGGGTCGTTCATGGTTCTATCGGTAACCTTTCACAGTAGTAGGGGACGGTCCGTCACGACCGTCGGGGGGATCTCAGCAGTCACAGCAGTCACAGTCACAGCAGCCGTCAGAGCCGTCGCAGCAGCTTCCGTTGCCGTCGCAGTCACAGCAGTAGAGGCAATCACAGCAGTCCGCCGCCGAAAAGCAGGCGTAGTCGCGGTCTTGTCTCTCCTCGTCGGAGCGTTTCTTTTCAAAGGTCTTGCTGACAGACTCGTACAGGGCGCGGTACTTTCCCACGGCTTCGGCTTGGCCGAAGGTGCATGCATGATCGAGGTGGGCTTGGGCATCGGTCAGAAAGCCCCGTCGCAGGGCGCAGACCCCCATGAGGAAATACCACTCCCCTCCCCGCGGCTCGTCCTGCGCCTCAAGGAGACACCGCAGAGCCGCGTCGGTATCGGCGGGGGTGTGTCGGGAAAGGAGATCGCGGGCAATACGCTCGGCGGGGGTAGCTGTTGGAGAGGTAAGGGGGGATACGACGGCTAAAGAGCCGTAACAGGAGGAAGACTGACTCACGTTTGCTCCCCCTTCCGGTTACTTCTGCGGGAATGCCGCCTTTTTTTGCTTTTTCCCTTTTGGGAGCAGTCACAGGAAGCAGAACCGAACAGCACCCGCTCCGCCTGTCGCGGCAAGCCCTCGTAGAGGATATTGGACAGCAGTCCGGTCAAGTCGGGATCGTCTGCCGTATCCAGCAGGTCAAAGGCCCTCTCCAGCTCGGTCAGCTCGCTCAGGAGGGCGATCTTCAGCTCCTCCCTCTTGCGATCCGACAGCTCGGTCATGGAAGGATCGCCGTACAGGCAGGCGAGGGGGTTGTAGCGCCCCTTCTTTACGTCCTCGGCGTAATCGTCGGCGGCGTCCAGGATGTAGACGAAACGGCCCACGTAAAGACCGATGGCATGGGCCAGCTTGGCTTGGTCTCCCTCCAGGCCGTAGCCCAGCAGAACGGCCATCAGCTCCCCGAAGAGGGTAGCGGGCTCATCCACCGAGGGGGGGCGGGAGGCCTCCAGCTCGCAGAGCTTACGCATGGCCAGATCCACCCGACAGTCAGCGTCGGTGTAGCCCCGCTTCATGGCGCGGCGGCGGATGGAGCCCACGAAGGGAGCGGCCACGGTGGCGGCGGTACGCTTCATGCCCCGCTCGTCCCGCAGATCGTCGCGGATCTTGTGGTAGGCCAGGATGGCGGAGGTGCAGGCGCAGAGAGCCAGGTCGTCGTTGGGCTTGGCCATGGGGCGCTTGCGGGTGGGGTGGGCGAGACAGCGGCGGCGCTCGATCTCGATCCTCTCCCCCGTCAGAGCCATGCGGACCAGAGCGAAGAAGGTGAAGTCGTAGGACAGAGTCATGCGGGAGCATTGCCCCGTGCATTTGCCCATGGTACGGCACAGACCGCAGTAGACGGCGCGGTAGTATTCCTGCTGCCGCACCTTCAGCTCGGGCGCGTGGGTACGCACGTAACCGTACATGACAGACTCCTCCTTATACCGGAATGTCTTATTATACCGCATTTTTTCGGGTGGCGCAACCCCAAAAATGTAAATATTTGCGAACTGACTGTGAAGTTCTACGACAGGAAAACCAAAAATTCACAATTTGTTCTTGCGGAGGGCATATATCGGGGGTATTATTATACTGAGAAAATTTGGGAAAGGAGTCGCCATGAAACGTTTTTTGCGAGACCCTACGCCTACGCCGTCACCTTCAGCGCGGCTCTGGCCCTGCTCCTGGTCTGGTCCCTGCTGGCGGTCTTCGTCATCCCTCGGGAGATGGACGCCCCCGAGGAGTACGAGACCATCGACTTCTCCAAATTCACAAGGCCCGCCGAGACTCATCCCGTCTCCGAGCCCGAAAGCGAGCCTGTTTTCATCCTGACCCTCCCCTCGGAGGAGTCGGACAGGGAGCCTGACGAGGACGAGACCACCGCCGAAGAGCCTACCGAGGCGGTCACCGAGCCCCCCGTGGAGTACCCCATCATCACCGAGAACGGCTACCTGGACGAGCATATCTCCATCACCATATCCACCGTCCGCCGCTACGACTCTGACTTTCACGTGGCCGAGGTCAAGCTGTCGGATCCCGCCTACCTCAAGACCGCTCTGGCCCAGGACACCTTTGGTCTCAACATCAAGGAGAAGACCTCGGTACAGGCCCGCCGCGTGGGCGCCATCCTGGCCATCAACGGCGATTACTACGGCGCCAACGAGAAGGGCTACGTCATCCGAGGCGGCCATATCTGGCGCAAGAGTCTCCGTCCCACCGACGACCGCAAACGCAAGTATTTCGAGGATCTGGCCATCCTATGGGACGGCTCCCTGTACCCCTTTGAGGAGAAGACCACCACCATAGCCGACCTGTCCTCCATGGGGGCCATGCAGGTCTTTGCCTTCGGCCCTACCCTGCTCAAGGGCGGGGAGATCGTGGTGGACGCCGACACCGAGGTGGGCATCGCCAACCCCAGCGGCAATCCCCGCACCGCCATCGCCTACCTGGGGGAGTGCCATTACCTCTTCGTGGTAGCCGACGGCCGCACCGATCAGAGCAAGGGACCGACTCTTCTGGAGCTGGCCACGGTCCTGCAGGAGCTGGGCGCCGAGACCGCCTACAACCTGGACGGCGGCGGCTCCGCTACCATGTATTTCAACGGCAAGCTGGTCAATAACCCCTGCACCAACTGGAACGAGATCCACGAAAGAGAGGTGAGCGACATTGTCTACATCGGCTACTAAGACCATGGAGCCATCCCGCCGCCGTATGCGCCGCGCCCTCATCACGGGGGTGTCCCTGGCTCTCTTCTGCGTGGTATTTACCCTGATTTACGAGCAGTTCTCCCATGGGGCAACCTCCTCACATATGCGCTGTATGTTCCTCATGCCCCTGGTAGGGTGCGCTCTGCCCGCTCTGGCGGGGCTTGTGACTCCCCTCCACCGCTTCGTCTGCCGTCCCGCCTTCAATTTGTGGAACTCGGGCATGGCGGTCTGGGCCGTAGGGTGCCTGTTCCGCGGGATCGTCAACATCTCGGGGCGGTTTACCGACCTGGATCGGATCTACTGGGTGTTGGGCTGGGGATTCCTGGCCGCCGCCGCGTTATGGGAGCTGATCCATCTGGTGATCCTGTACCAACGCCGCCGAGAGGAGGTGGATGCTCATGAGTAAGCCCCATACCATCATCATCCCCGCCTACCGTCCCGACACAAGGCTGATCCGCCTGACCGCCGAGGTGCTGGATCTGGGCTACTCGGTTATCGTGGTCAACGACGGAAGCGGAGATGCCTACGAATAAGGAAAGAAAAGAAATTGCTAAGAGACAGAACAAGATTGTTCAGAAATTCCGCAAGATTGGAAATGCTTTAGAAGTAAATGTAAAAACTTCTGAAAAGAAAGCAAAGAAAGATATTGC
>JAGAIH010000443.1 GCA_017626655.1 Clostridia bacterium
CGCCGAGGAGGCCAATCCCGCCAAAAAGGCTCCCGCGAAGAAGAGAGCTTCTACCAAAAAGAAGACCCCTGTGGAGGAGAAGCCCGCCGAGGCGGAGGCCGCTCCCGACACACCCGAGGTTACCGCCGAGCCTGCTCCCGAGGCCGCTCCCGCCGAGGAGGTCAAGCCCTCGAAGAAGGCTCCCGCCAAGAAGAAGGCGGCTCCCAAGAAAAAGGCCGAGTCTGCCGAGGACAAGGCTCCCGAGGTCGTAGCCTCAGCCGACGCGCCTGCCGAGACGGTCAACGCCGAAGCTACCGAGGCCAAGACCGAGGACAAGCCCGCCGAGGAGGCAAAGCCCGCCAAGGCAAAAAAGCCTGCGGCCCGCAAGCCCCGCTCCAAGAAGGAGACTCCCGCCGAGGATAAGCCCGCCGATACGGCGAGCGAGACCAAGGGTGAGTGATCCCTCCCCCATAACATACGAAACGGCACCCCCGAAATGGGAGTGCCGTTCTTTTTTGCGGAAAAGACTTTCAAATTTGGGTTTGTCGGTCTCCTGTCTCCCCGTTCCCCAAATATCAGAGTGGGGTGAGGGGTCCCCGCGGGGGGTTCTAAGATGGTTACGGGTCTCGGTTCGTGTAGCTCAAACTATTGAGTTGCATCAATGCATTTGGGCATCAGCAACTTAAACTTTGTCTGTGATTTCCCGAAAAGTTTTTTGGAGTTCTTGGAACCTTTTTTCAAAAAGGTTCTAAGCCGCCGGAGGCCGTTCCCCCCGCTAAACCCCAATTTCACGCTCCATGCTCTCTGGACGACCGCTTATTGCACAGCTCCAGCTTGCCGTCCTCCATGCGGAACATACGGTCGGCCCGCTCGGCGATGGACATATCGTGGGTAACCATGATGAGGGTCTGGCCGATCATGTCCTTGGTCTCCAGAAGCAGCTCCAGCACCTCGTCGGCGTTGGCGCGGTCGAGATTGCCCGTGGGCTCGTCGGCAAAGAGAATGTGGGGCATATTGATGAGGGCGCGGGCGATGGCCACGCGCTGCTGCTGACCGCCCGACAGCTCCGAGGGGAGGTGGTGGAGTCGGTCCTCGATGCCCAGGGAGACCACCAGCTTCTTGAACATCTCCTCGTAGGCGGCGTCCTCCTTGTTGCACATGAGGGTGGGGATCAGGATGTTCTCCAGGGCGGTGAACTGGGGGATCAGATTGTGGCTCTGGAAGACCATGCCGATGAAGCTCCCGCGGAAGCGCCCCAGCTCGTCGGCGCTCATGGCGGTGATGTCCTGGCCGCGGATGAGGATGTGGCCCGCCTGGGGACGGTCCATACCCGCCAGCAGATGGAGGAGGGTGGACTTACCCGAGCCCGACGCCCCCACGATGGCGATGAACTCCCCCTCGTAGACCTTCATGGAGGCGCGGTTGACGGCGGTGATGACCTCGTCGGACTGGGTGTACTGGCGCACCACGTCGGTGGCCTCCAGGATGACTCTGTCTTTATTGATTTCGGTTGACATAATTGTTTTCCTTTCTGAGGGGATGGATCAGTCCACTCTCCTCACCCCGATATCGGGCTTGGTGAACATCCGGTAGGGCAGCTCGCAGGAGAGGAAGCCGCAGACCGCCGAGATCACCACGCAGGCGATGAGGGCGGGGAGGGAGAGGCTGAACTCGTAGCGGACGCTCTCGGTGATGTGGAGCCAGGGCAGGAGGGTATTGATGCAGAAGTAGACCAGGTAGTTGCAGAGCAGGGACACGGCGATGGTGATGAGGAAGGCCGCGCCCGAAAGCACTCCGCCCGCCAGGCGGTGGAGCTTGGCGAAGGCGTCGTCGGGGGCGCCCAGGGCGTGAAGCACCGCGAATTCGTTCCGCCGCTTGCGGTAGAACATGATCTGAGAGAAGTACCACACCATGGGGGAGATCAGGAGCAGGCAGACCGCCAGGGTCAGGATCACGACGCTGTCGTTCTTGAGGCTCTTGATGCCCGACTCAAAGTAGTTCCCCGTGGGGGTGACCAGCCAATCCTTGAAGGAGGACACGGTCTTGCGGAGCTGATCCTCGGCGGCGCGGACGGTGTCCATGTCGGTGCCCGCCTCCATGTAGACCTTCAGCTCGGTGCGGGAGGAGGGACGGCCCGTCAGGGCGGTGTAGGTGGCGTCACCCACGCCGAAGACAATGCCGTCCTCGGAGTCCAGCCCCTTGACCACGGCGCAGACCGTGAAGGTCTCGTAGCGGAACTTGAAATTCTTGATCTGCTGGCGGAGCAGCTCCATGGGATCAAAGATCATCTCCAGCCGCACCGCCTCCTCGCAGACCGCCACGATGACCTTGTCACCGGGCTTGAAGTCGTAGGTCTGCTTGTTGTAGATATCCTCGCTGATGATAACGCCGTTGGGGTTATCCAGAATGGCATAGGGATCCCCCTCGAAGGTGCCGAGGTCGTTGCGGATGATGTTGTCGATCCAGAGCTTGTCCACCACGGTGCAGTCGTAGTTGTTGGCCGCCCACTTGAAGCCCTCGGATTCCCGCTCCTTGCTGGGAACGGTGTAGTCTCCCGCGGCATAGAGCTGGTCGGGCTTGAGGAGCAGGTGGGATTGGCTGAAGCCACCCGACAGGCTGACGCTCCACTCGGCGTGGCTCACTCCGGGGATGGCCTCCAGCTCGGAGAGGAACATATTCACGTCCTCGCGGATCTCCTCGTCCTGCTCGAAGGTAGGCGCCCAGGGCTCGTCACCGACGATCTCGTCCTCCTCGGTAACGACCTCCTCGTAGTAGTTGGAGGGGCGGTAGGCCACCAGGTACTCGTAGGGATCCAGCTGATCGTGGAAGGTCTTCATGCCGGCGATGTAGAGGCCCGAGATGAAGAAGGCGGCGAAGAGGACCGCTGAGATGACCAGACGGATATAATACTTCCGCATACGCCAGAAGCCGTACAGCTCGTACTTCCCGGGGAAGGACTCCCCGAAGAGGAAGAAGGAGCGGCGGGGAGAGGAGACCAGGCCCGTGTTGTCCCCCGCCTGCAAATGACGGATGGGAGGCTGCTTGGACATATGGCGCATGGGGAACCAGACCGAGGAGAAGACCGCGATCAGTCCGCCCAAGAGAGGCACCAGCACCCCCTTGACGGTGAACCACAGGCCCACGCCCCGGGGAATATAGAGGATGCCCGCGATGACCACACCGATGAGGGTGGCGGGGAGGAAGGTCAGGGCGGTGACCGTGACCAGCTCGCCGCCCGCCGCGCCCATGAGCTTGGGGAAGTCGGCGCCGCAGGTCATGTAGATGCCGTAGATGAACTTGAAGTGATCCAGGCGGATGAGGAACAGGATCACCATCATGAAAACCGAGAAGGCGAACCAAATGAGGGACACCGTCCAGAACTGCACCGTGTAGGGAGTGCCGAAGTCCTCGGCGAAGGTGTACAGGGGGGACAGGCGGATCTCGCGGCGGTCCTGGGAGACCCGGCGGATCATGTCGTTGTAGACCTCCTCATAGGCGGTCTCCAGCCCAAAGGTCTCATCCAGCAGGATGCGGCAGGAGTAGGTGCCGTCGCGGAGGGCTTTTCCGTCGTTGACCCAGTAGTAGCTCTCGATGAACTCGTTCTCCCGCTGGATCTGGTATTGCAATTGCTGGTCCAGATTGGCGAACTGCTCGTTGTTGAGGAGGGCTACCTCCACGTGGTAGTCGAACTCCTCGGCCACGGCCTTCTTGGCCACCCGCATATTGGCATCGGAGCAGAGGGCTACCGTCCAAAAGCCCGCGGTCATGACCAGGGCGGCCAGGTAGAAGCATATGTATTCCTTCCAGTTCTTGGTGACGCTGCGGAAGGCGTTCTTGATATTCGGCGGGTACAGCACCGCGCCGATGGAGCGGAAGAGGGTGACGAACCATTCACCGATCCGCTTCAGACGGGACTTTCTGGGCATAGGGAAACCGTCCTTTCGGGAAAAATGCATATGGGATGAAATAAGATTGTATATATGGGTTATTATAGCACAAAGGTGTGAAAAAACTGTGTATAGCGGGGTGGCAGATATTCCAAAATTCGGGACTCGGTTTTGTTCAAATCTCCATTTTTGCGGCGCGTGGCCCGTCGCAGTCCTTGGCTGTATTGACTTTTTTTGCGGCTTATGATATAATGGTGCTACCAAATCCAGTAAAGGAGACAACATCATGAAGCCGTTCCTACAGCGTTTTCTGACCCTTGGCCTGGCCGTCCTGCTCCTTCTGTCCTGCGTAGCCTGCGGGCAGACCACCGACGATCCCGCGGCCACCACCGAGGACCCCAACCAGGCCCCTGTCACCGAGGGTGAGACCCAGTACGATCCCATGATCGAGACCAAGAACTACGACAAGGAATTCTACATCACCGGCGTCTACTACATCCGCGAGTGGGCCACCGCCGCCGAGGAGGATCGGGGCGATCCCTTTATGGACACCGTCTACGAGCGCGGCCTCAAGATCCAGGATCACCTGGGCGTGGAGCTGGTGGACATTGACGCGGGGGACTGGCTGGCCTACTCCAACAACGTCATCCGTACCGTCCAGTCGGGTGACGACGCCTACCAGCTGGTCTCCACCCACTGCTACCAGGGCGTGACCTCCTTCCTCACCTCCGACGCCGCCTACGACTACGCCGACTTTGAGTCGGTGAACCTGGACGCCCCCTACTGGGCCCTGGATTTCATGGAGGACGTCAAGATCGGCGACCAGTACCTCATCGGCTACAACGACTTCTGCCTGACCTCGGTCAACGCCATCGTCTTCAACAAGGACATCATGGCCGAGTACAATCTGACCGCCCCCTACGAGGACGTCCGCAACAAGACCTGGACCCTGGATAAGCTCATCTCTCTGGCCTCCAACGTAGCCAAGGACAACGGCGACGGCAAGTGGGACGAGAAGGACACCTACGGCATCTCGGGCTGGGGCTGGGTGGATACCATTTCCTTCACCACCGCCTGCGATATCAAGATCGTGGACCGCGACGAGACCGGCCTCTACCAGGTAGCCTACGAGAACAACTCCGAGAAGACCTCCGCCGCCCTGGAAAAGGTCAGCGAGCTGTACAACGGTGATTTCGCCCACTACAAGGGCCCCAACGGCACCATGATCGGCTTCAACGACGGCACCACCATGATGTACACCATGGAGACCCGCAACATGACCAACCTCCGCGACGTGACCTTCCGCTTCGGCGTCCTTCCCTACCCCATGTACAACGAGGCCCAGGGGCAGTACAAGTCCCTGAACTGGAACGGCGTCATGTTCGTCCCCGCCTCCATCAAGGATCCCGACATGGTGGGCGACGTGCTGGAGCTGCTGGCCTTCTACACCCCTCCCGTACAGAAGGCCTACTATGAGGACCTGCTGGGCTCCAAGCTCTCCGACGCCCCCGAGGACGCCGAGATGCTGGACGTCATCTGGGATTCGGTGGTCACCGACATCGGTATGGTCTCGGCCAACCTCGCCGGTATGGACGCATTGCTCTACATGTTCCCCAACCTCTGCCTGGATGGCGTTCAGGGTTATTCCTCCTACGTCACCAGAAACACCCGCAGCGCCAACCGCGCGCTGGAGAAGCTCTTCGGCTGATCTCAATGACAAGACCTTCGCACCGCTCCGCTTGGGGGCGGTGCTTTTTTTCGGGCGGGGCTCTGTATCCTATACCGTTTTTTGGGGGCCGTTTCTTACGGTTCCCGAAAAATATTTCGATTTATAGGTGGGGATGTGAACATTTTGTAATCTTTCCAAAACCCCTTGCAATTTGACAGGAAATGGTGTAAAATATATGATGGGATAGGATGATAGACCACCGATCCCGATTGATACCGTTTAAATTTATTAGTCATAAGGAGAGTTCACCATGACCCCTACCAACAACAAGTTCGTCCTGAATTGGATCGACGAGATGGCCGCCATGACCCAGCCCGATCGCATCGTCTGGATCGACGGCTCCGATGAGCAGGCGGAGGCTCTGCGCGCCGAGGCTTGCTCCACCGGTGAGATGATCAAGCTCAATCCCGAGAAGCTGCCCAACTGCTACCTGCACCGCACCGCCGTCAACGACGTCGCCCGCGTGGAGGGCCGCACCTACATCTGCACCCCCACCAAGGAGGAGGCCGGTAACATCAACAACTGGATGGATCCCGCCGAGATGTACGCCAAGCTGCATAAGCTCTACACCGGCTCCATGAAGGGCCGCACCATGTACGTCATTCCCTACTCCATGGGCGTTGTTGGCTCCGACTTCGCCAAGTACGGCATCGAGCTGACCGACTCCATCTACGTGGTGCTGAATATGCTCATCATGACCCGCGTGGGCAACAACGTCCTGGAGGCTCTGGGCGACTCCCCCGACTACATCAAGGGTCTCCACGCCCGCGCCGATATCGACGAGGAGAACCGCTACATCGTCCACTTCCCTCAGGACAACACCATCATGTCGGTCAACTCCGGCTACGGCGGA
>JAGAIH010000444.1 GCA_017626655.1 Clostridia bacterium
AGCCCTTCAACATCAATTCCCCCAAGCAGTTAGGCGAGATCCTCTTCGAGACCCTCATGCTCCCCACCGACAAGAAGACCAAGACGGGCTACTCCACCTCCGCCGAGGTGCTGGATAAGCTGAAAAAGTACCATCCCATCATCGAGGATATCCTGGAGTACCGCCAGGTCACCAAGCTGAAATCCACCTACGTGGACGGCCTCTTAAAGGTGGCCGACGGGGAGGGCCTGGTGCATACCACCTTCAAGCAGACCGGCACCGCCACGGGCCGCCTCTCCTCCGCCGAGCCCAACCTCCAGAACATCCCCATCCGCACCGAGCTGGGCCGTGAGCTTCGCAAGTTCTTCATCCCCACCACCGAAGACCGCGTCCTCATCGACGCCGACTACTCCCAGATTGAGCTGCGCCTCCTGGCGGATATCGCGGGAGACACCGCCATGCGGGACGCCTTTATCTCGGGCTTCGATATCCACACCGACACCGCCTCCCGCGTCTTCGGCGTGGACAAGGACCACGTCACGGTGGAGCTTCGCAAAAAGGCCAAGGCCATCAACTTCGGCATCATGTACGGTATGGGTGAGCATTCCCTGTCCGAGGATCTGCATATCTCCCGCGCCGAGGCCAAGTCCTATATCGACAGCTACCTCAACAGCTACCCCGACATCAACCGCTATCTGGACGAGATCATCAAGACCGCCTATGAGCAGGGCTTCGTCACCACCAAGCTGGGCCGCCGCCGCTTCATCCCCGAGCTGGCTGAGTCCAACAAGATGCGAAAGAAGTTCGGCGAGCGGGTGGCCATGAACTCCCCCATCCAGGGCACCGCCGCCGATATCATGAAGATCGCCATGATCCGCGTTCACGACCGTCTGGCGGGGAGCGGGCTGGATGCCAAGCTCATCCTCCAGGTCCACGACGAGCTGATCCTCGAGTCCTCCGCAAAGGATGCCGAGAAGGCCATGGCTCTGCTCTGCGAGGAGATGGAGAATGCCGTTAAGCTGTCGGTCCCCCTCGATGTGGAAGCCCATATCGGGAAGAACTGGTTTGAGGCCCATTGATCATCCCACCCTTGTAATTTTTCATTTCAAATACTCACGAAAGAAGGAATTTACATGAACTCTATGACCCGCGCCTCCGGCGTCCTCATGCACGTAACCTCCCTCCCCGGGAGCGATTCCATCGGTTGCTTCGGTAAGGAAGCCCGCGACTTCATCGACTTCCTCGCGGACAGCGGCTTTACCTGGTGGCAGGTCCTGCCCTTCTGTATGGCCGATGAGTGCAATTCTCCCTACAAGTCCTACTCCGCCTTCGGCGGTAACCCCTACCTGGTGGATCTCCGCATCCTGGCCGCTGAGGGCTACCTCACCGTGGACGAGTTGAACACCGTCAAGCAAGACACCCCCTATGTCTGCGAGTACGGCAAGCTCTTCCTGACCCGTATGAACATCCTCCGCCTGGCCGCCTCCCGCGCCACCGACGAGGACCGCGCCGAGATTGCCGTCTTCGCCGCCGAGAACCCCTACCTGGAGCAGTTCTGCGAGTTCATGGCCCGCCGCGCCGCCAACGGGGATACCCCTTGGTACGAATGGACCAAGGATGAGATCGATGAGACCGAGCATTTCGCCTGGCAGTTTATTCAGTTCCACTTCATGAAGCAGTGGAACGATATCCGCGCCTACGCCCACGAGAAGGGCATCCGCGTCATGGGTGACATTCCCATCTACGTGGCCTACGATTCCTGCGACGTCTGGGCCAACCGCGAGCAGTTCCAGCTTGATAAGGACGGAAAGCCCACGGGTGTGGCAGGCTGTCCCCCCGACTACTTCGCCGAGGACGGCCAGTTTTGGGGCAACCCCCTCTACGACTGGAAGCGCATGAAGAAGGACGACTACGCCTGGTGGTCCGACCGTATGCGCCATATGCTGACCCTCTTCGACGGCGTCCGCATCGACCATTTCCGCGGCCTGGAGGCCTACTGGAGCATCCCCGCAGACGCCGCCACCGCCAAGGAAGGCCACTGGGAGAAGGGTCCCCGTACCCCCTTCGTCAAGCAACTCCGTAAGGTCGTGGACGAGTGCGAGGAGAAGCTGGGCTACCGCCCTCTGATCGTGGCTGAGGACCTCGGTGAGACCACCCCCGAGCTGGAGAAGTTCGTGAAGGATAGCGGCTTCCCCGGTATGCGTGTCCTTCAGTTCGCCTTTGACGGCGACCCCGAGAATACCCACCTCCCCCACAACTATGCCTCCAACACCGTGGCCTACACCGGCACCCACGATAACAACACCCTTTTGGGCTTTATCTGGGACGCCGACGAGTCCACCCGCCGGGATATGCTGAACTACTGCGGCTACACCGAGTGGAACTGGGACCGCTCCGAGAGCTACGACGCTGTCATGCGTACCCTCATGCGCTCAGTGGCCGACCTGGCTATTCTGCCCATCCAGGATATCCTGGGCTTCGGCAGTGACTGCCGCATGAACACCCCCGGCGAGGGGGAGGGAAACTGGGCCTTCCGTGTCACCACCGAGCAGATGGCCGCCATTGACCGAAGCCGCTTCCTCCGCATGAACCGCCTCTACGGCCGCGCTCCCAAGGCCGTCCGGGAGACCGAGGACGAGACCGCCGAGTAAGCGGCCATTCGTGATCCGCGGGAGGGCGATGCCTCCCGCCACAAATCAACAGATCGGAGAACCTTATGCGCGCTAACATACCAAAGAATCCGCCCAGACAGCCCCTGGTGGAGCTGGAGGGTATTTACCTCCAAGCCATGAAGGAGGCCTCTGTCCGCCTTATGGACGGCCTGCCCGCCTGTGACGAGCTGTGGGGAATGCTGGGGCAGATCGAGACCATGCTCCTGGAGGCCCAGCTGCGGGAAATGCCCCTGTCCGAGCTGTTCGGCAACGGCGGCGTGGCGGCCTTCTGCCAGTCCATTGTGGACGAATACCGCGCGGATGGGGAAATGATCCTTCTTGCGGCACAGGATAAGTCCGTCAAAGCCGACCTGCGTCCCAAGAAGCCCCGCGGAGGAATCAATGGCCGCCGCCACCGCCGTATGACGGTCCTGATGGCGACCGCTCTGGTTCTGCTTCTTTCGGCGCTGGCCCTGTGGTATACGGGGGTGCTGAACTACTGGACAGGAGGGAACTCCTACTATCTGGAGGAACTGCACAACTTCCAAAGCACGATTACTGACCTGCCCGCCGACCCCATCACCCTGACCCTTCCCCTGGAGAAGACAAGCGGACGGTCGGATATGCTGTACGCCGACGGCGACGGCTTTGATATCACCTTCACCGCGGTGGACACCCACGAACATACGGGGAGCTTTACCGATCCCGAAACGGGGAAGATCACCTACCAAAAAACCCTCACCTGGTATCTCCGCTTTACCTATGCGGTAAAGTCGGATTTCAACCGCGTGGCCTACGTGGAGCCCACCGCCGCGGGAACCGTGACGGTGACCCTCCCAAACGGAGAGACCTATGAGGGAAAGCTCTCCTGGATTTCCTCGGGAGCTACCGAGAACGGGCGGGAGTACGCCAGCCTTACGGTGATCGACCTCCCCGCCGATATGGACGTGAAGGGGGCTACCCTGACCGTTACCCTGGATCCCCCCCACCTGGTCGTGTGGGAGCGCATCGGCACAGGCCGCCGCTGATCCCGAAACACCATAGCGCAGAAGAACACCGCTCGGATACCCTCCAAGCGGTGTTCTCTTTTTTATTCAATACTCTTCAGCTCCTTGATGACCTCGTACACACTCTTCACAGGCACGACGGTCATGCCCTCCACCGTCAGAGGACGCTTCTCCACGTTGCGGTAGGGAACGATGGCGCGGGTAAAGCCCAAACGGGCCGCCTCCCGGACCCTCTGCTCCAGGCTGGTCACGGCGCGGCACTCCCCCGCCAGGCCCAGCTCGCCTATGACGATGAGATCGTCGGGCACCACACGGTCGGTCAGGGACGACACCAAGGCCGTAGCGATGGCCAGATCCGCCGCAGGCTCCCCGATGGAGAGACCGCCGATGACGTTCATGTAGACGTCGTTCTGGTAGAACTTCAGCCCCAGCCGCTTTTCCAGCACCGCCAGGATGAGGCACATACGGTTGTACTCCACGCCGTTTCCCGTGCGGCGGGGAGCGGGAAAGACCGTGGGGGTCACCAGAGCCTGTACCTCGGCGATGAGGGGGCGGGTACCCTCCATGGTGCAGAGAGCGCAGTTGCCCGAGACCCCCTTGGGACGGCCCGACAGCAGCATCTCGGAGGGGTTGGCCACCTCCTCCAGCCCGCGGTCGGTCATCTCGAAGACCCCGATCTCATTGGTGGAGCCGTAGCGGTTCTTCACGGCGCGGATGATGCGGTAGGCCTGCTGACGCTCCCCCTCAAAGTACAGCACCGCATCCACCATATGCTCCAGCACCTTGGGTCCCGCGATGCCGCCCTCCTTGTTGACGTGGCCTACCAGGAGCATGGAGATGCCCTCGCTCTTGGCCTTGCCCATGAAGGCCAGGGCGCACTCCCGCACCTGGGTCACGCTGCCGGGAGCGGAATTGATCTTGTCGGAGTAGATGGTCTGGATGGAGTCCAGGATCATGACGTCGGGCTTGACGGCCTTGGCCTCCTCCAGGATGTTCTCCAGGTTGGTCTCGGTCAGAATGTAGAGACGCTCGCCCGTCACTCCCAACCGCTTGGCGCGGAGCTTCAGCTGTCCCCCGGACTCCTCGCCCGAGACGTACAGTACGGTGCGATCCTGTCCCAGAGCATCCGAGATCTGCATGAGCAGAGTGGATTTACCGATGCCCGGCTCACCCGACAGAAGCACCACGGATCCCGTCACCAGGCCGCCACCCAGCACTCGATCCAGCTCGGACAGCCCCGTGTCACTGCGGATATAGGCAGGGAGATCCAGCTCACCGAAGCGAGTGGCCTTGTTGTCCCCTCCCAGCCCCACCATGGAGGCGCGCCTGGGAGCCTTGGTCTCCTCGGGAGCCGTGTCGATCACCTCTTCGGTGAGGGTATTCCATTTCCCGCAACGGGGGCATTTTCCCAGCCACTTCTGGGATTGCGCGCCGCACTCGGTGCAGATGTAGACGGTCTTGAGCTTCATGTGGGTGATCCTTTCGTTTTTTCTGTGTACATTATACCACAATGTAGGGGAAAAATCAAGGGGGTCAAATTGGGTTTAACGGTCTGACGGAAAAGAGTGCCTCACTTCTCGTGATGACTCCCCCCCCCGCTTCGCGGGAGCCCCCTCGGAGAGGGAGCCTTTTGCCCAGACCCGCGGAAATTCGTTACCCGACAAGCGATTCTTACCCGCGCCCCAAGGCTCCCTCCCCGAGGGGGCTCCGCCCGCAGGCGGTGGGGGAGTTTACTGTCATGGGCATTTTTACCCTTTCAAACAGTTCGACAAACCCAAATTCATCTCATAATCTCCTCCTCCCGCGCATAGTATGCCATAACTATCTACCATCAAGGGGGAAACCACCATGAAACACAACTCCACCCCGCGCCGTCCCGTCCGAGGGACGTTGGCCGTTCTTTTGCTCGCCCTGCTCCTGACCGCCCTCACCATCCTTCCCGCCGCTGCTGAGGATATCCTCCCCATCTCCGAGACCGAAGCCGCCACCGAGACCTCCACCAAGCCCCTGGGCAGTACCTCGGTAGGCCTCCACACCATGCCGAATCGGGAAACCGCCCTCCCCGTCTCCTACGGTCTCCGCGTCCTGGCGGCCAAGGAGGAGATGGTCTTCGCAGGCCTTGTCGGCAACGAGATCGGCTTCACCGCCGAGGACATCCAGCGGGCCATGAACCTCTCCGAGCTGAACTACATCACCGTCCAAAAGCTCCCGAACCCCGGGGAAGGGACCCTCTTCGTAGGCTCGGTGGGGGCCGCGGAGGGGCAGGTGATCTCGGCGGGGAGCCTGTCGCTTCTGTCCTTCGCCGCCGCCGATGATACCAAGCCCTCGGAGGCCACCATGGCCCTGTCGGTCAACGGCAGTGACTACACCGTAACCTGCCGCCTCTGCCTCCTGGACCGCCTCAACTACACCCCCACCGTAGCCCTCGCCCCCGCCGTGACCCTGAATATCGAGACCTACAAGGGCCTCCCCACGGCGGGCACCGTTTCGGCTTACGACCCCGAGGGGGATGAGATCACCTACGAGATTATTCGCTACGCCTCCCACGGCCGCGTCACCCTCACCGACCGCCACACGGGGGCCTACCTCTACACCCCCGACCCCGCCTACACGGGCCAGGACAGCTTTGACTACGTAGTCCGCGACCGCTACGGCAACTACAGCACCTCGGCCACCGTCACCATCCAGGTCACCCCCCATCCCGCCTCGGTGTCCTACGCCGATATCGACGGGGAAGGGAACGCCGCCGCCATCCTCTCGGTGTCGGCCATGGGGCTGATGAACGGCAACCGCGTGGGGGGCGAGACCTACTTCAAGCCCGACGCCTCCATGACCCGCCTGGAGTTCCTGGTCACCGCCATGCAAGCCGCAGGCATCACCGCTGACACCGTAGCGGGCCTGGGCGATCCCTCCTTCGCTGATGCTGACGCCATCCCCACGGCCCTCCGCCCCTTCGTCACCTACGCCGCCCAAAAGGGATATATCGGCGGAAAGACCGTGGACGGCAAGACCTACCTGAGGCCCGACGAGACCATCACCCGCGCCGAGGCCGCCGTTATCCTCTCCAACGTCATCGGCTACGCCGTAGAGGACACCGTCACCGCCTTCGCCGATGCCTCCACTCTCCCCGCATGGTCGGGCGAGGCCCTCATCTCCCTCCGCGCCCTGGGCATCCTCCAATGCCCCGACGGAAACGCCCATGCGGGGGAGACCATGACCAGACGGGATACGGCGGTGTGGCTGGATCGGGCGGTGAGGCTCATGAGAGGGTAAATTGCAGTTTATCGTTCCGATAAACTGCAATAGTGAAATACGCCTTGCGGCGTGTGAATCGCTCGCAAGCGAGCGTGAAATACGCGCGTCTCGCGTGTGAAATTCGCCCGTTGGGCGAGTTGAGGAAAGAAACCCTACGGGTTTCAATTAAATGAAAATGGACAGAACCGAAGGTTCTGCACCTCAACTCGCCCGCAAGGGC
>JAGAIH010000445.1 GCA_017626655.1 Clostridia bacterium
CGATGAGGGTCTGGAGCAGGGTCTGGGCGTAGACGCGGTAGAACCAATCGTTGGGGTGATTGATGTTGTTGCCCGAGTAGTCGTTGAAGGTCTTATGCTCCTGGATGGCCTTGGAGACCGAGTGGACGCAGGCGACGGCCACGGCCTTGTCGTCCTTGCGGAGCTGCTTGGCCAAGGATTCCAGCTGTCTCTCCTGCTGCTTGATGGCGTCGAAGTCCCAGTTGGAGCCTGTGTGGGGGGTCATGGTGGAGACGATCATGACCGAGACCTCGGGCTTGATCTCGTACATACCGTCGATCATCTTCTTGATGTTGGCCTTGGTGGTAGCGGCGCCGAAGCCGCCGTCGTTCATGCCGTAGCCGATGACGAAGAGGTCACAGCCGTACTTCTCCACCTGCTGCTTCACGAACTTGTCGAAATTGGTCACGCCGTCGGCAGAGTTCCAGCCGCCGATGGCGGTGTTGACGTAGGTGATGGTGCCGCGGTCGCCGCCCACGTACTCGGTGGCGGGAACGGGATGGCAGGGCATGGCGGCCTGAAGACCGGTGTTGATGTACTTCACCTTATAGCCGAAGAGGTCGGCCAGGGCCTCGGTGAAGAGCATGGAGTAGGCGCCCTGCTTGGGTTCAACACCCTCCAGGTAGGTGGAGCAGGCGCCCCAGGTGATGGAGTCGCCGTAGAAGAAGACGGTGACGTCCTCGCCCGCGATGAGCTTCTTGACGAAGTTCTGGTAGACCTCCAGCTGGCTCTCCTGGACGTAGCCCTCCCAGGCGGCGTCATGCTCGTAGGTCACGCTGACCTGCCAGGCCTTGACCTGGCTCTCGCCCCAGAACATGGGCTTGCCGTTCATGGTGATGAGGGAGCCGGGGTGGTTATAGTACTTCTCAGAGGTGATGACCTTGATGGAGGAGTTCTCGGTGACCTTCAGCTTACCGTCCTCAATGACGTAGTCCTTGCCCTCCTCATAGGTGGTCTTGCCGTCGTAGGAGGTGACGGACACGATGCTCTTGATGGGATACAGCAGGGACTTGACCTCGCCCTTGTCTAAGAACATGACGGTCTCCTTCAGGGACCGGGTGCCGCCGAAGATGTTCTGCATGATGTCCTTCAGGTCCTCGTCCTTGACGTTCAGACCCAGCTGGTCCTTGATGGGGGCTTCGGTGGTGACCTCCTCGGTGGTCACTTCCTCGGTGGTGGCCTCCTCGGTGGGGGCCTCGGTCTCGGGTTCGGTGGGGGCTTCGGTCTCGGGCTCGGTGGGCTCGGCGGTGGCCTCCACGGTGGTGTCGGTGGTGTCGGGCTCGTCGGGGGTCGTGTCGCAGGCCATAAGTCCCACGGCGGTCACGCCCGCCAACAGGATGGCCGCCAGAGCAGTCAGGATGCGGTTCTTCTTGTTCATGATATTTCTCCTTATTTTGTATTGCTTTTTTGAGCAAAGGTTACTTGGTACCGGTAGACCCGAATCCACCTGCGCCTCTCTCGGTCTCGTCAAGGCTTTCCACCTCAACGAAATTGGCGGTGATAACGGGCATGATGAGGAACTGGGCGACACGGTCGCCGGGCTCGATGGTCTGGGGAACGCTTCCGTGGTTGTGAAGAGCCACCATCAGCTCCCCACGGTAGTCGGAGTCGATGACCCCCACCTTGTTGGCGGGCGCGAGGCCGCGCTTGGAGGCCAGGCCGCTGCGGGCGAAGTTGAGTCCCACGTAGCCCTCGGGGATGGCCATGGACAGGCCCGTGTGGATCATGACGGTCTCACCGGGTCCGATCACGATGGGCTCCCCCTCGGGAAGGGCGTAGAGGTCGGCCCCCGCCGCTCCCGCCGACCCGTAGGTGGGCAGGATGGCCTTGGGGTGCAGCTTCTTGATCTTCAGCTCCATGTCAAGCCTCCAGAGTAAAGGTGTGGACGCCCGAGCCCATGGTCTCGTTCAGTCCGCCCTTGCGGAAGTAGCCCACGGTGTTTGCGGGGACGGTGACGGTGTAGGTGGTCTTCCCTGCCTTGCGGACAAAGTCCACCTTGATCTCGCCGAAGGGGGAGATATGGCTGACCGTGGCGGCGGGGATGTCGGTGTAGTCGGCGGGGCTGACCTCGAAGGTGGCAAAGCCGGGGGTCAGAGGCTTGATACCGCCCACGCAGGCGTAGAGGAAGTAGGCAAAGCCGGAATGCATGGGGTGGTTATAGGAGGAGGTCCCGGACTCGCGGGGCTGGCCAATGCCCTTCAGCTCCAAACACTCCCACAGGGAGGTGGCGCCGTCGTCCAGCATGGTGCCGAAGCTGATATGGTCGCGGGTGAACATCATCCGCATGGCCAGGTCGCCCAGGCCCTCCTCGGACAGGGCGGGGATGAGGTACTTGTTGCCGTAGATGCCCGTGGACATGGCGTAACCGTCGGCGGCCATCAGATCGGCGAGCGCTCCCACCAGGGCGTCATGCTCCCCGTCGGGGTACAGCCCCGTCTTGAGGGCTACGCCGCAGGTTCCCCAAGTGGAGTAGCGGTGCTCATCCGCCAGCCAGAAGTGGCGGTTGAAGGCCTCCTTGATACGGGCGGCCAGGTCGGCGTAGTCCAGGGCGGTGGGAAGATCCAATTCCTTCGACAGCTCGTCCATCATGAGGGCGGTCTCGTAGAACATGGCGGTGGAGGACTCGGGAACGGGGATGCGGCGGGCGTGGTTATTGCCCACGGGAGGACACCAGTCGCCCAGGCCTCGGGAGATGATCAGCTCGTCCCCGTAGAGGGACTTGTCGTTCTGCGCGTCGTTGATCTCGTGGCGCATCCACTTCTCCATCTGATCCCAATGGGACTTCACGATGGCGTCGTTACCGTAGTAGCGGTACATCCAGTAGGGCATGACCACGTTGGCACAGCCCCACAGGGGAGAGGCCTCACCGCACCCGCGCTTACCGGGGGCGATCATCTGCCAGATGCCGTAGACCTCGTCCTCGGTGCGGAAGTCGTGGATGTACTTCTCGTAGGAGGCCTCCATGTCGTAGTTCATCATGCCCGTGTTGCAGACCACCTGGGCATCCCCCAGCCAGCCGCACTTCTCGCGGCCGGGGCAATCCTCGGGGAATCCGTGGTAGTTGGAGCGGAAGGTGGACATCATGACGGTCTGGAGGTGATCCAGATCGGTGCAAGCGCTCTTGAAGGAGCCGGTCTGCACCAGATCGGTGGACATGACGTGGCAGACGCCAATGCTCAGCTCGGGATCCATACCGTACTTGCGGAGGTCGTGGTAGCCCGTGATCTCCATGTAGCGGAAGGCGTGGTAGGTGAAGCGGGGCTTCCAGGTCTCCCCGTGGGCATCGCCTCTTGCGATGTAGACGTCCTGCTGGATGCACTGGGTGGCGAAGGAACCGATGGAGCGGAAGTCCAGGGTGCCGTCGGGATTGACCGTTTCGGCGAAGCGGAGGGTCACCTGGGCGCCTCTGGGGGAGTTGGGGATATGGATCTCCACCATGCCCGCCACGTTCTCGCCGAAGTCCACGATCCACGCGCCGTCGTCACGGCCGCTGACCTGCTTGACTGACAGGGCGGGGAGGGTACGCACCACCCGAACGGCGGGCATCATGCAGAGCTTCAGCTCGCCCTTGGGGACGGTGTCCTCCACTACCTTGCCCCACTCCTCCCCGTCGCCGTCGTAATCGGCGAAGTCGGGAGTCTCCAGACGGCAGTCGTAGGTCTCGCCGCCGTAGAGGTTGTTGAGGATAATGGGGGAATACTTGTAGGACCAGGTATCGGTGTTGGTGGCGACGATCTGACACTCGCCGTCCTCATACTCGATCTCCAGCTGAGCCAGCAGGCAGACGTCGCCGAACTTCATACCGCGACTGCCCCAGGCGCGGGACTGGGAGTACCAGCCGTCACCCAGCAGGGCGGCCAGGGCGTTCTTCTCGGCGATCAGGGCGGTGACGTCGTAGATGCGGTAGAAGACTTCCTTTTCGTAGTTGGTGAAGGGCGGGTCGATCATGTCCTCGCTGACCTTCTGCCCGTTGATGTAATACTCACCGCACCCCAGACCGCAGGCGTAGAGCTTGGCGGACTTGACCCCGCTCTTGGCCTCGAACTTGGTCCGCAGGTAGGGCGCCCAGCCCTCGACGTGGCGCTTGGGCTTGATGAACACGCCCACCCACTCGTCGGGGGCAATGGCGGTGCCGAACTGCACCGAGGCGGTGGCGGTCTCGCCGTAGTTATCGGTGACGGTAACGGTCAGGGTATAGTCGGTACGGGACTCCAGCGTCGCCTCCACGGGGACGTGGATGGACTTGGCGGTTCCCTCCCCCGTCCAGGCGGGGGTGTCACAGCCGACCTTGGTAATGGAGGCGGTGTAGGCGGTCTGGAGGACGCCCGTGTTGTCGGAGTCCAGCTTCCAGCCTATGTAGAGATCCTTGCAGGGGGCGAATGCGGGGTTTTTGACGGCGTTTATGGAGAGATCGTAGAGTTTGAGCATATGTTCATTTTCCTTTCCGAAAACAGATTATTGAGTCACGGATGAGGCCGCGGGATCAATTGTCGCCCTTCACGGTCACCACACGGCAATCCCCCGTGTAGCCCGTGGAGGTGATGTACTGCTTGATACCGTTGGGGAAGGTATCCTCATGGTTGAAGTGGACGTGGCCCGCGAAGACTGCCACCACGGGGGTGTCCTCGGCCACGCAGACGGCGTTGTAGAGTTGCTGGACGCTGCCCCAATCGCTGCCCATGGCACCGGGGCCCATGGTGATGTTGCGGTTGCCCCAGGCCTTGCGGACGTCGGGCTCCAGGGTATCCACGTGGAAGGGAACGTGGAGGAGCAGGATGATGGGCTTGTTCTTCTCGTAGAGGGAAAGGAACTTGTCCACGGTCTCCTGGGTGACCACGTCGGAGCTGTTGTCGATGGCGGCCACGATGAAGCCGTCGTACTCGGCGTAGGAGAAGTAGGGGTCGCCGTTCGTCAGATCGTTGAACAGGGGGCGGTTCACGGTTACGGCGTTGCCCGTCATGTAGTCGTCGGCGTAGTTCCAGTCGTGGTTGCCCAGGCAGAAGATGGACTTGGCCTTGACGCGGTCAATATTTTCGTACAGGAGGGCGACGTTCTTCTCCGAGGGGAAGTCGATGAGGTCCCCCGTAAGGAACATACCGTCCGCGCCAATCTCGTCGGCGTAGTCAAAGAGCAGGGGGAACCGCTCCTCGGCGAAGAGGCCGTCGGCCATGAAGGCGTTACGGCGGGCGATGTTGTAGTTGTGGCGGGTGGTGGTCCAGGACTTGATATCGGCATCCGAGAAGGCGGATACGTGGGTATCGGTGACGTGGAGGAACTTGAATTCCCCTTCCAGACCGGGGATCACCACAGTGGCGGCAGAGGGATGCAGGAGGTCGGTGCCCATGAGCTTGAGGGCGGCGGTCTTGTCCTTCAAAAAGGAGATGGACTTGATATACACCGTCTCGCCGGGGGCGGCGGGCTTATCCAGGAAGTCAAAGCGCAGCTCGGTGAGGGTGCCGTCGTAGGCCTCGGTCACCAAGGGGAGCAGGACGTACTGCCAGCCGGACTCGGTCTTCTTGAAGGCTCCCTCGGTGCGGACGGTCTTGGACTTCTCGCCCGATTTGTTGTAAGCCGCCATCTCCAGCTTGGTGTTGGTGGCGCTCTCCACCTTCATCAATACCAGGGCCACGCCGCAGTCGTTCCAGGCCATAGGCTCCAGCCCCGCGGCGGCCATGTAAGCGGTGTAGTCGATCTTGATATAGGGATCGGCGATGCGCTTGGAGTCGGCCACGGTGAGCTTCAGAACGCTTCCCTGCTCGCTATCCTGCACCACTATAAACTCGGCCGCGGAATTGGGCTCGATGAAGGTGGCGTTCAGGGGGGTATCGCAGAAGGTCAGCACCGCCGCGTCGGTGGGCTTATCCTCGGGGAGGGTCTCGGCGGGCTCGGTGGGAGCCTCCGTGGGGGCTTCGGTGGCCTCATCCGTCGGAGTCTCTGTGGGAGCCTCGGTGTCGGGGTCGGTGGGAGCCTCGGTAGGCGCGTCGGTGGCCTTGTCGGTGGGGGCGGGGGTCTCTTCGGTGGTCTTGCCGCTATCGCAGGCACAGAACAGGCCCAGGCAGACAAGGAGGGTCAGGACGCCCACCAAAAGGAGGGCGCGGGAGAGCTTGTTTTTCATGATCGAGATTCCTTTCGTATCATCGTTGGGGAGTCAGGGTCAGAACTCTGCAATGTCCGTCACAGGCGATATCGGTGATGTACTGGGGGGTACCGTTGGGGAAACGGTCCTCGTGGTCAAAGTGGACGTGCCCCGCGATGACGGCGTCGGGGGCCAGGTCGGATTCCACCGCCACAGCGTTGTAGAAGGCCATGGTCGCGGGATCGTCCGCGCCGAAAGCCCCCTCACCAATGGTCAGCTCCTGCCGCCAGACCCGCACCGTGTCCTCCACCAGGGTCTCGGCGTGGACGGGGACGTGGAGGGCCAGGATCAAGACCTTGCCTGTAGCCTTGGCGCGGCGGGCGGCGGTGAGGTAGGCCTCCAGGGTCTCGGGACGGATGCGGTCCAGCCCGCTGTCCACGGCGCAGACCAGGACGGTCTCGTCCTCGTAGATGGCGGCGTGATCCGCGGCGCCCGAGATGGCATCCACGCGGGTGAGGTAGGTCTTGGCAGCGTTTTCGGTGTGGTAATCGTCGGCGTAGCTCCAATCGTGGTTGCCCGTGACATAGAGGACGGGGACCTTGCAGGAATCCACGCAGGATTGCAGGAGGGTCAGATTGGCCTCTGAGGGGAAGTCGATGATATCCCCCGTCATGAGGATGAGGTCAGCGGCGATCTCCTCGCCGTAGCCCATGAGGGCGGGAAGGGCGGCCTCGGAGGGGTAGGGCCTACCGCCCCCGAACAGGCCTTGACGGGGCGGGATGTAGTCTCTTCGGACCGGCTCCATGGCGGCCTTTTCCACCTCGTCCAGGGCGCAGGCGTGGAGGTCGGTGAAATGGAGGATCTTGAAGTCACGCTTCAGTCCCTTGATGGGGACGGTGGTGAAGATGGGTTTTGGGGTAGGTTGGCTCATTGCGACCTCCTTACAGGTACTGCTCCTTCAGCTCGCTGATCTCGGCCATCCACAGCGAACTCACCGCATCCGAGGGCATAACCCATCCTCCGCGGGGAGACACGCCGACATCAAACACGGCGGGGCCGTCGGGGAGGCAGGAGCGCTTGAACTGCTGGGTGAAGAAGCGGCGGTGGAAGGTCTCCAGCCACTTCAAGATGGTGGCATCGTCATAGGTCTCACCCAGGGCGTACCGCGCCATGCGGAAGAGCTTGGCGGGGGTAAAGCCGTAGCGCAGGAGATAGTAGAGGAAGAAATCGTGCAGCTCGTAGGGGCCCACCAGGTCCTCGGTCTTCTGGGCAATCTTGCCGCTCTCGTCGGCAGGGAGCAGCTCGGGGCTGACGGGGGTACCCAGGATATCGTACAGGGCCTCGGCCAGCTTGGTATTTCCTTTCTCCATCTCGTCGGCGGCCACGTAGGCGGTCAGCTCGCGGACCAGGGTCTTGGGCACCCCGCCGTTGACGCTGTACATGGACATATGGTCGCCGTTGTAGGTAGCCCAGCCCAGAGCCAGCTCGGAGAGGTCGCCGGTACCGACCACCATACCGCCCTCGTCGTTGGCGATATCCATGATGACCTGGGTGCGCTCACGGGCCTGGGCGTTCTCGTAGGTCACGTCGCGGACAGCGGGATCGTGGCCGATGTCCTTGAAGTGCTGATTCACCGAATCAAAGATGTTGACGGTGCGGAAGTCCACCCCCAGCTCCTCGCAGAGGACCGTGGCGTTGGTCTTGGTACGGACGGTGGTGCCGAAGCAAGGCATGGTCACGGCGATGATGTCGGTGCGGGGTCTCTTCAAAAGATCCATGGCGCGGACCATGACCAGGAGGGCCAGAGTGGAGTCCAGACCGCCCGAGATGCCCAGGACCAGCTTCTTGGCCCAGGCGGCGGTGACCCGCTTTTTGAGTCCATTGGCCTGTATGGCCAGGATGCGCACGCAATGGGCGGGGCGGAGGGTGGGATCAGCGGGGAGGAAGGGATGGGGATTCACGGGGCGGGTCAGCTCGGTGTCCTCCACGCAGAGGTCAAAGTAATTCTCGATGCAATGCCCGCAGGCCGAGGTGTCGAAGCCTCCCACGCGGCGGTCGTGGATC
>JAGAIH010000446.1 GCA_017626655.1 Clostridia bacterium
GTCCCTCACCAACGCCGAGGTGGGCGATCCCAAGGAGGACAAGACCGTGGCCATGTTCTACTGGACCTGGCACGGCGGCGGCCCGACTCCGCTGAACCTCACCGAGTTCATGCAGAAGTACCCCGAGGCCAAGAACGACTATAATCACTCCGCCTGGCCGAGCAGCGCGTCCTACTTCTGGAACGAGCCCGTCTTCGGCTACTACAAGACCACCGACGAGTGGGTCCTGCGTAAGCACGCCGAGCTGTTGGCCAACGCAGGGGTGGATACCATCTTCACCGACAACACCAACGGCGGCTTTACCTGGAAGGAGAGCTACGACGTCCTCTACCCCACCTGGGAAAAGGCCCAGAGCGAGGGCGCGGTGGATGCCCCCAAGGTCTCCTTCACCCTCCCCTTCTACCCCTTCAACGAGAGCTACGACCAGATCGTCAGCCTCTACATGGATATCTACCGCCCGGGGAAGTACCACAGCCTGTGGTTCTACTGGGAGGGCAAGCCCCTGCTCATGGGCTGTGACGATCACAGCGCCCAGCAGAGCGACAACCTGCGGAAGGAGACCTACCGCTTCTTCACCTGGCGCCGTCCCTTCATCGGCGGTGACAAGACCAGCAACGAGTACCGCAGGACCGGCCAGTGGGGCTGGCTCTCGGCCTACCCCCAGGTCACCTTCCCCGGCACCCGCGACAACGTCAAGAATAAAAAGATCGAGCAGACCACCGTGGGCATCGCGCAGAACCGCAACTATGTAACGGGTGAAGGCACCGCCATGAACGGCGAGAACGTCACGGGCCGCTCCTACTCCACTGCCTACCCCGACCGCTATCTCAAGGAAGGCACCGAGGCCTCCAAGTGGGGCTACTTCTTCGCCGAGCAGTTCGACTACGCCCTGGAGCAGGACCCCCAGCTCATCTTTATCACAGGCTGGAACGAGTGGACGGCGGGCCGCCATCAGGAATGGGGCGGGGTACAGAACGCCTTCCCCGATCAGTTCATCGACGAGTTCTCCCGGGACATCGAGCCCACCAAGGGTGAATTGCAGGACCACTACTACTACCAGCTGGTCAACTATGTCCGTAAGTTCAAGGGCGCAAGCCCCATCCCCACCCCCAGCCAAAACGCCACCATTGACATGACAGCGGGCGCCGACCAATGGACCGCCGTAGAGCCCTACTACGCCGCCTACATCGGAAACACCGCCCACCGTAACGCGGAAGGCTACGGCGATATCACCTACACCGAGACCTCGGGCCGTAACGACATCATCGGCGCCAAGGTCGCCCGCGACGATGACTTCGTTTGGTTCCTCGTGGAGTGCTTTGATAACATCACCCCCTACACCGACGCTCTCTGGATGAACCTCTACATCGACTCCGATCAAGAAAATCAGGGCTGGAACACCTTTGACTTCGTGGTGAACAAGACCGCCGCCTCCGCCGATACTCTGGTGCTGGAGAGGTTCACCGCCGAGAACGATTATTCCAAGACCGAAAAGGTCGCCGACGTGGAGTATACGCTGGACGGGAAGTACCTCACGGTCAAGATCCCCAAGTCCGCCCTGGGCCTCACGGGGAACGACTACACCATCAACTTCGCCTGGACCGATAACGTCCACGACGAGGGGGACTACGGGAAGTTCAGCGGTGATATCCTGGACTTCTACACCGCAGGCGACGTCGCCCCCGGCGGCCGCTTCAAGTTCTCCTTTGTCTCCACCACCGAGAACAGCGGTGTCGCCCCCGAGACCGAGACGCCTACCGAGCCTGTGGAGACACCCACCGATACCCCCGCCACCGAGGCTCCCACCGATGCCGTGACCGAGCCCGCAGGAAAGGGCTGTAAGTCTACCCTGGGCATGGGCCTTGCCGCCACCCTCACCGCCATGGCCGCCGCCGTGGCCCTTCGCAAGAGCAAGGAAGACTAAACGAACAAAGGCCCCGCGATCTAAGACGGATCGCGGGGCCTCTTGTTGTAACGATGCAGACGGTATTCAAATTTGGGGGTAACTATTCAGCCGGTATTTCAAATTTGGGTTTGTCGGTGTGTTGGTTATGAGACCGCACCCCAAATAGCGGAATGGGGAAGGGGCCCCATGTGGCTCACTAAGATGGTTCTGGGTATCAATTCTCCTTGACACATAAAGAATTTTCTGGAAGTTTTAGGAGATTCTTAAGAACCCTTTTTCAAAAGGGTTCTTAAGCCGCCGGAGGCCGCTCTCCCCGTTAAACCCCAATTTGAAAGGGTCTGAATAGTCACCTTTTGCTTTACGGCTCGGGGGAGATATGGCGGCGGTAGCCCTCCAGCAGGAAGGCCCGATCCTCCTCGCGCTCCAGGCAGGCCAGCTTGAAGGCTCTGTTGTTCTCCAGAAGCTCCTGAAAGGTCACGGGGCGGAATCCGTTGATATCCATCCCCGCGTTGAGGGCGTTGAACTGGCGGTAGAGGGGGATATACTCCTCCGCCACACGGTTATGGATATGACCGTGGATGTGGAAACCGATGCGGTGGGGCGGGTCCTCGCGGCTACCCTTCCACTCCAGCATGGGGTAATGGCACAGGGTCACGGGGAAGCCGTTCAGATGGGTCTCCAGATAGGGGACCACCTCCTCGAACAGGGGACGGAAGGCCTCCTTCCTTGCCCAGGGGGCATCGTGATTGCCCGTGATCAGGATCTTCTTGCCCGCCAGCCGCTCCATGTAGGCGGTGACCTTTTTCTTGTCCCAGACCACGTCGCCGAGGATATAGACGGTGTCGCACCTCCGCACCCGCTTGTTCCAATTCGTGATGATGGCCTCGTCCATCTCCTCGATATCCGCAAAGGGCCGTTTGCAGTGGAGCAGGATCCTTTCATGGCCCAGATGAAGGTCCGACGTGAGATATACCATAGATATCCTCCTTTATCGATCGTCCGTAAGGCTCTTCTTCCCCTATTATAGCACAGTCTCGTCCTCTTTTCAACAGCAGCGCGCTTTTTTGATGAGATCCTTTACGCCCTCTGCGCCTGTCCTCGATCATGGTCGATTTGCACGATAAGCGCCCCTTCCTTTTGGCATAACGCCGAAATTACCCCGCCTCGGTTGACAGACACCCCGTTTTCCTGTATAATAATCGTATCCAATAAAAAAGGAGGAAACCCCATGAAACGGTTTTCTTTCAAGCGCGCGCTGGCTCTCTTCCTGAGCCTGCTCATGATGCTCTCGGCTCTGACGGCTATCCTGACCTTCACGGTCTCGGCCGCCCCCAAGAAGGAGCATACCGTCCAGAACGGTACGGGTAAGCGAGAGCCCATCCGCGTAGGCCAGACCTACTCCTACCGTGCAAATGTCCAACACACCTTCACCGCCTTCGGCATCAATATGCCCACCTGGGAGAAGACCGACTCGGTCTGTACCCTCCATCTCTACAAGTGGCAGGGGACCTTCGAGTCCACCGTGGCGGGAACTCCCATCGCCTCCAAGACCTTCGACCCCATGCGGGACGGAGCGCGCAACTGGGTAGAGTTTGACGCTCAGCCCGCGGGCGAGTACCTCTTCCACATCACCGACGCCAGCTTCAACGCGGGCGTCTGGACCAATACCTTCCCCGAGGATTCCAAGGGCTTTCTGTACCTGGACGGCGTGGAGCAGATCGGTGAGCCCGAGCTCTTCGTCCGCTTTGCCGAGGCCGTAGAGGATCCCTTCGGCAAGTGCGAGCGCTCCCAGGATATGCTCAATAAGGTGGAGCCCTATACTTCCGCCGAGGGCGTGGAGATCTACCAGATCAACGAGAGCCTGGGCCTCCGTATGAACACCCTGGTCCCCTTCTCGGGCATGGAGGTCAAGTTCGGCACCTACTACCGCGACGATATAGAGGTGACCATGTCAGCCTACGAGTGGAAGGGCACCTATGCCGCCACGATCGCCGAGAAGCCCGCGGGCACGGGGCGGGTCACCCTGAAGGATAACCTCTACGCCGAGGTCTCCTTCGGTAAGCTCCCCGCGGGAGATTACCTGTTCCTGGTCCACGAGCTCAACGCCGTCCCCGGTCTCTACGTCTACTCCGACGCCACGGGCTTTGAGGGTGAGCTGTATACCGACGGCATTATCGGCAACACCCTGAACATCTTCCCCTACTTCCGCCTCCACTTCACCGACGAGGCCGAGAACTACTTCGCCCCCTGCGTGGGCAACGGCGACCTCCCCGACGGCAGTCACACGACCCCCGACCCCTACGTCATCCCCTCGGACAGCCTCATCTACACCCATGAGGTCATGCCCGATACCTGGGTCTTCACCGACGGTCTGGGCCGCGTCTCCCTGACCAACGCCGAGGTAGGTGACCCCAAGGCCGACAAGACTCTGGCCATGTTCTACTGGACCTGGCACACCGGCGGCTCCTCCAAGAGCACCCCCGTCAATATGCAGGAGCTGTCCACCAAATACCCCGAGGCCATGCGGGACTTCGATAACCCCCTCTGGACCGAGCTGGGCAGCACCGTCAACTTCTGGAATACCCCCATCTACGGCTACTACCTCGGCAATGACGGCTGGGTCCAGCGCAAGCAGGGCGAGCTGTTGGCCAACGCGGGTGTGGACGTTGTCTTCACCGACAACACCAACGGCATCAACACCTGGCGTAACTCCTATACCTCCCTCATGAACACCTGGTCGGATGCCATGTCCGACGGCGTGAAGACCCCCAAGGTCTCCTTCATGCTCCCCTTCTGGGATAATGATTATACCCGCACCCAGGTCCAGATGCTCTACCTGGATATCTTCCGTCAGAACAAGTGGCCCGAGCTGTGGTTCTACTGGGACCGCAAGCCCATGCTCATGGCCATGGGTGACAGCTTCAACGCCGCCGCCTCCCCCACCGATAAGGAGATCGCCTCCTTCTTCACCTTCCGCCCCGGCCAGCCCGGCTACCTTGTTGAGAAGACCGAGTATTCTACCTGGGGCTGGCTCTCCATGTACCCCCAGGAGCTCTACTACAAGAACGCCAAGGAGCAGAAGGCAGGCAACGTGGAGCAGATGACCGTGGGTACCGCCCAGAACCACGACTACGAGCATCACCTCCTGGCCGCCATGAGCGGGAACCACATCACGGGCCGCTCCTACACCACCGACTACGAGAACCGTTTCGAGGTGGAGGGCGCCGAGGCCTCCAAGTGGGGCTACAACTTCGCCCAGCAGTGGAAGTACGCCCTGGAGGTGGATCCCAAGGTGGTCTTCGTCACGGGCTGGAACGAGTGGATCGCGGGCCGCTATGAGAAGTGGCCCGAGGAAGAGGGCAACCCCGCCGCCGTGGAAAACGCCTTCCCCGATCAGTACATCGACGAGTTCTCCCGCGACATCGAGCCCACCAAGGGCGCTCTGCAGGATCACTACTACTACCAGCTGGTCAACTTCGTCCGTCAGTTCAAGGGCGTCCGTCCCATCCCCACCCCCACGGGCAAGGCTACCATCGACCTGACCAAGGGCGTGGACCAGTGGGCGAGCGTGGGTCCCTACTACGCCGCCTACATCGGCAACACCGACGACCGCGACGCCCAGGGCTACGGCGAGTACCACTACACCGAGACCTCGGGCCGAAACGACATTATCGGTGCCAAGATCGCCCGCGACGCCGAGTTCGTGTACTTCCTCGTTGAGTGTAACGAGGATATCACCCCCTACACCGACTCTCTGTGGATGAACCTCTACATCGACACCGATCAGTCGAAGCAGGGCTGGAACACCTTCGAGTTCGTGGTGAACAAGTCCGCCGCAAGCGAGAAGACCCTGGTTCTGGAGAAGTTCACCGCCGATAACGATTACACCAAGACCGAGAAGGTAGCCGACGTGGAGTACAAGGTGGACGGCAAGTTCATGACCGTCAAGATCGCCAAGTCCGACCTGGGACTTTCCGGTGACGATTACACGATCAACTTCTCCTGGACCGACAACGTCCATGACGAGGGCGATTATACCAAGTTCAGCGGCGATATCCTGGACTTCTACATCTCGGGCGACGTCGCTCCCGGCGGCCGCTTCAAGTACAGCTACATTTCCACCGCCGCCAACTCCGCTGCGGGCGAGACCGACGGGACTACCCCCTCCGAGTCCACCCCCTCCGAGTCCACCCCCGTGGAGACCCCCGCCGAGACCGAGCCTGACACAGAGCCTCAGAAGAAGGGCTGTAAGTCCACCCTGGGCATGGGCGTGGCCTTCACCCTCACCGCCATGGCCGCCGCCGTGGCACTGAAGAAGTCCAAGGAGGACTGAGCCATGGCCGCGTTTTCCAAAAAGACCCGTATCACCCTGCTGATCGTGGCGGGAGCCATCCTCCTGACGGCCCTGCTGGCGGTTTGGGGAATGGTCATGGCCCATATGCTGACGAGACAGCGGACCGAGCACGAATATCTGACCCCCTACAGCGAGAAGGCGATCGCTTATCTCACGGAAAATCAAGCCTTCACCGAGGAATACGGCGAGGTCACCCTCCGCGTCAAAAGCTATACCTACAGCTATCTCGACCCCAAAAAGTACACGCCTCTCCCCTTTGGCCCCGGATGCCCCGCCACCGCCGAGGACTTTGAAGCCGAGCTTGCCTACCTCACCATCGAGGTGCGCTTCTCGGGTATCCATTCGGTCAACGTCTTCTTTGAAAAGACCCCCGAGGGACACCTGGAGATCACAGGCTGGGAGAACGCCGACGAGTGACCCCATCGCCCCCTCCGCACCCCGCCCTTCGGCGGGGTGCATTTTTCTTCCTCCGAGCAGGGAAGTATTTGGATAAATTCATGATATCCTCTTGACGAACTGACACATATATGGTACAATATAGACAATTCCCCGAAAGGAGATCCCCATGATGAAAAATATGAGAATGAAACGCCTGCTGGCTCTGGCCCTGTGCGCCGTGATGGTGGCCGCCGTATTCGCTGCCATCGTCCCCGTCAGCGCCGCCTCCGAGGTCAGCATCCAGAACGGTACGGGCAACCGCGAGCCCATCCGCGTGGGTAAGACCTACTCCTACCGCGCCATGGTAAACGGCGAGTTCACGGCCTTCGGCTTCTGTATGCCTACGTGGACCAAGCCCGATTCCTACGCCACCCTCTACCTCTACAAGTGGCAGGGAAATTACGACAAGACCGTGAATTCCACTCCCATCGCCTCCAAGGTATTCAAGCCTCTGACCGACGGCCAGTACCACTGGGTGGAGTTCGATCCCCAGCCCGCGGGCGAGTACCTGTTCCACATCGCCGACGGCGGCGCCGACGTGGGTGTCTGGACCAATTCAAGCCCCACCGACTCCAAGGGATTTTTGTACATCAACGGCGTGGAGCAGAGAGGAGAACCCGATTTGAAGATCCGCTTTACAGACGCCCCCGCCGAGCCCTTCGGGAATTGCGAGGCCTCGGGGGATATCCGCAGTATCCAGTACCCCTACAAGAGCCAGTCGGGTGAGGCCGTGTTCAATATGAACTCCGCCTTCGGTATCCGCGCCAACGTCACCTCCTCCTTCGTGGGTGTGCAGTTCAAGATGGCTACCTACATGGCCACCGATATCGAGATCGACATGAACGTCTACGCCTGGAAGGGTACCTATGAAAAGACCGTAGCCGAGGCCCCGATGGGCGCGGGTCACATTACCTTGGTGGACAACGCCATGCAGGGCGTCATGTTCGACGAGCTTCCCGCAGGCGATTACCTCTTCCTCGCCGAGAACTTCACCAAGGCCCCCGCCATGTACGTCTACGGCTCCGTGGAGAGCTTCAAGGGCTACGTCTACCGCGACGGCTTCCCCGTGGAGAACAATATCCAGTACCCCGTCATGCAGATCGTATTCAATGAAGAGAAGGAGGATTACTTCATGCAATGCTCCAAGCCCGAGGATACCGTCACGGGCGATCACATAGCGCCCCCCGCCTACGTCATTCCCTCTGACAGCCTCATCTATACCCACCCCGTCATGCCCGATACCTGGGTCTTCACCGATGGCCTGGGCCGCGTGTCCCTGACCAACGCCGACGTGGGCGACCTCAAGGCCGACAAGACCCTGGCCATGTTCTACTGGACCTGGCACATCGACGGCTTTACCACCCACGTTCCCGTCAACGTCCAGCAGTACTCCGAAAAGTATCCCGAGGCCATGCGGGACTGGGATAACCCCGTCTGGAACAACACCCACTCCTACTGGTGGAACGAGTCCATCTACGGCTTCTACCGCGGGGACGATAAGTGGGTCCTGCGTAAGCAGGCCGAGCTTCTGGCCAATGCGGGCGTGGACGTCATCTTCACCGATAACACCAACGCCGAGATGACCTGGCGTAACGCCTATACCCCCCTCATGGAGGAGTGGACCGACGCCATGAACGATGGCCTCAAGGCCCCCAAGGTCTCCTTCATGCTCCCCTTCTGGGACAAGAACTACACCAATACCCAGGTCCAGTCCCTCTACCTGGACGTCTTCCGCGCGGGCAAGTTCCAGAATCTCTGGTTCTACTGGGACGATAAGCCCATGCTCATGGCCATCAAGGAGTCCTTCAAGCCCACCGCCTCCCCCATCGAGAAGGAGATCGCCAATTTCTTCACCTTCCGCGCGGGTCAGCCCGGCTACGTGGTGGATAAGACCAACAACCTGAACTGGGGTTGGCTGTCCATGTATCCCCAGGCCCTCTACTACAAGAGCAACGCCGACCGCAAGAACGGCGTGGTGGAGCAGATGACCGTGGGCATCGCCATGAACCACGACTACGAGAACAAGGCCCTGGCCGCCATGAGCGGTAACAACATCGCAGGCCGCTCCTACACCTCCGAGTACAAGGATCGCTACGTCAAGGAGGGCGCCGAGGCCTCCAAGTGGGGCTACAACTTCGCCGAGCAGTGGGGCTATGCTCTTGAGGTTGACCCCAAGGTCATCTTCGTCACGGGCTGGAATGAGTTCCGCGTGGGCCGCTACGAGGTGTGGCCCGAGTCGGGTCCCGCCGCCGTGGAGAACGCCTTCCCCGACCAGTACAACGACGAGTACTCCCGCGACATCGAGCCCACCAAGGGCGCGCTCCAGGATCACTACTACTACCAGCTGGTCAACTTCGTCCGTCAGTTCAAGGGCGCAAGACCCATCCCCACTCCCTCCGCCCAGAAGACCATCGACCTGAACGCGGGCTACGACCAGTGGAAGGACGTGGAGCCCTACTACGGCGCCTACATCGGCAACACCGAGGACCGCGACGCCCCCGGCTA
>JAGAIH010000447.1 GCA_017626655.1 Clostridia bacterium
ATCCTGGTCGGCGTTGTGGGGAATGCCTTTGGGTTTTTCCCGAGCAAGCCGCCTGAGGTGACCACCGAGGAGGTGGTGACCGATGCCCCTACCGATCAGGCTACCGAGGAGCCCACGGAGGAGCCGACGGCGGCACCTACCGAGGAGTCCACCGAGGAGCCGACAGAGGCACCCACCGAGGAGGATACGAAGGGACCCGAGACCGAGCCCGATGATGATGGCCCCGAGTATCGGGTGCAGGCCCACAACTACAAGCTCCCCTTTGTCATTGGCTACTGCTCGGATGATTACGATCCCAACATCTATTTCGACAACACGAATGCTTCCCCCACCTACGCGCTGGGCGAGGCCGCCTTCCAGCGCATCAAGCAGACCGAGAAGCATCTGGGGGTGGAGATCAGCGTCAATAGCATGGGGAACTACACCTCCTACGCCTCCGCGATCCAAAGCGCGGTCATGGCGGGTGGGTCGCCCTGCGAGATGCTGTTGACCAACAACTCCTACGGCATCACGGATCTCATGCTCTCCAACTGTCTGACGGATCTGCCCGAGCTGGAGGGACTGAATCTGAAGGCGAGCTACTGGGACAAGGCGGGCATGGAGGCTTTGGCGGTGAAGGGAAAGCAGTATCTGGCCGTAGGAGACTTCCTCCTTCCCGAGTCCTCCTACGTGATGACCTTCAACAAGCAGCTCGCCACCCGTGAGGGGCTGGATACCCATCTGTACACCCTTGTACAGGATCACGGCTGGACGCTGGGGAAAATGGCTGAGTACGTACCCCTGTTCTTCTCGGACAATGGGGACGGAAAGTGGGACGAGGACGATTCTTACGGTCTGGCCTGCAACGTGTGGACGACGCTGATCCCCTTTATGACCTCGTCGGGTATCACCATGGTCAGGCAGGACGAGCGGGACGGCATGAGCATGGACTGGGTCGGTGACGGCACCGACTGGAAGGTCATGGATCTGGACGATTTCCTGTACGCGATGCTGGAGGGGGACGCTGTCTATACCTACTCGTCCACGAGCTACGAGCCTGCTGTGGGCGTGGATTCCGGACACATCTTCATGGAGCCTACCTATCTCGGGAACCTGCCGCATATCAACAGCTCGGACGTGGGTGTGGATGTGGGCATTCTGCCCTATCCCCTGTACGATCGGGAGCAGGATGAATACAGGACGCTGTATATGGACGGCTACATTGCGGTGCCCAATGTCATTCGCGATGCCGATATGGTGGGGGATACCATCGAGACCCTGGCCTACCGCTCCGAGGCTGTACGGGCGGCGTACATCGACTACCTGCTGGGGGCTTCTGCCGAGGAGCGCATGATGGATGCCGTGATGCTGGAGACGGTCTTCGAGTCGCTGACCTACGATCCCGTCCGATATCTGTATACCACCTCCTCCAAGATCGAGAAGCTGATGTATATCCTGCCCCACCACGCCGCAGGGGTGCGGGGAAGTGCGTTTGAGACCTTGACGAGCAACGAGATCAATGCCGCCGCCCGGGATCTGAAGGCGTTTTTGAAGTCTATTGTGAGTGAATAAGCTTTTGCCCTCTCTGCCTGTTCGGCGGAGAGGGCTTTTTCGTTCCGACTCAACCAACGGTTTGCGAAAATTTACACCCAACCCCTTGACTATGGGGGCGGGATTTGGTACAATAAATAGATAGAATGGAAATTTTCGGAAAGGGAGGGAAGCATATGCCCGAGAGCACCCCCAAGACCCCAAGCAAGTACAAGCGACTACTGACCAACACCGCCGTTTTCACCGTGGGCAAGCTCCTTTCCAAACTGCTCATGTTCTTCATGATCGGCCTGTACACCGCCTGCATGACCGAGGCGGAGTTCGGTACGGCCGAGCTGATTACGGGAATCGCCAATCTTTTGATCCCTCTGGCCTGCGTGGGCATCAGCGAGGGTATCTTCCGCTCCGCCGCCGCCAAGGACGGGGACAAGGAGGCCTTCTTTACCAATGGACTTCTGGTCTACGGCGTGGGGTCGGTCGTGTTCCTCTGTCTGGCACCTCTCATGCTGCTCATCCCCCGTTTTGCGGATTCGGTGTGGCTCATCGCGGCTTACGTGGTGGTGGCCAACCTCCACACGGTGGTGTCCCAGTACCTCTGCGCCATCGGGCGGACCAAGCTCTTCGCGGGGCAGGGAATTCTGAATACCGCGCTTGTGATCGGGTTCAACATCCTGTTCCTTCCCGTGCTGGATTTCGGGGTGACGGGGTACGTATCGGCCATCATCCTGGCGGATCTTACCACCACGGTGTTCCTCATTCTGGTGACGCGTTTGTGGCGGGCGGTGAAGCCGAAAAGCATCTCCAAGCAAACTATTGTGACCATGCTGAAGTTCTGTCTGCCCCTGGTGCCCACCACTATTTTCTGGTGGATCACGGGGGTATCCGACCGCTACATGGTGGACATGATGTGCTCCCCCGAGATGAACGGCCTGTACACCGCGGCCTACAAGATTCCCAATCTGCTCATCTACGCCATCGCCATCTTTGACAGCGCGTGGAAGCTGTCGGTGTCCGCCGAGGAGGATCCCGAGGCCTGCGCCGCCTTCTACTCCAAGGTGTGGCGGGCCTACACTACCCTGGCCTTTCTGGGGGGCGGGTGTCTGATCCTGGGCTCCCGAGTCCTGGCGGGGCTCCTCTTCGCGGGGGACTTCGTGGAGGCCTGGGTCTACATCCCCACTTTGACCTTCGCCACGGTGTTCACCGCTCTGTGCACCTTCCTGGGGTCGGTGTACTTTGCCAGCAAGAGGACCATGGGGTCCATGCTGACGGCTCTGGCGGGGGCGGTGCTGAACGTGGCGCTGAACCTGTTGCTCATTCCGCCCTTTGGGGCTATGGGCGCGTCGGTGGCCACCTTTGCCAGCTACTTCGCCGTGTGTCTGCTTCGTCTCGTGACGGGGCGGCGGCTCATTCCCTTCAAGGGGGAGTGGGGGCGGCTCATTGGCAATACTCTGCTGATGGGGGTGCTGACGGTGGTCGTGACGCTTTCCGAGAGGAACGCGGATCATATACTCCTCATGTACGGCGCGGCGGCGGGGGTATTCGTCCTGCTGGTAGCGTTTAACGCGCGGGCGATAGGGGAGCTTTTGAAGAATGCGAAGGGGCTTATAAGAGGGCGGTAAATTGGGGGTTATCGGTGGGTTCGTTCGTCCGTTCCCCCGTTCCTTGACCTTCCCCTTTGGGGAAGGTGGCGCGCCCGCAAGGCGTGACGGATGAGGTAATAACGTTGGCCCATCAAGATGTTTTGACCTATACGTCGTACCTCATCCACCATCCTTCGGATGGTCCCCCTTCCCCAGAGGGGAAGGTCAGAGAACGGG
>JAGAIH010000044.1 GCA_017626655.1 Clostridia bacterium
AGACGTTCCCCTCCGCCCGCGGCCGCTGGCCCGTCGCGCTCTGCGCGACGGGCTCCTGCGCCCCGGGGCCGGGCTTCTGCTCTCTTGCGGGGGGAGCCTTCTCTGCCTTGGGGGCAGACTCCGCCACAGTCTTGGGAGAGCCGTTAAAGTGGGCGTTGTCCACCAGCATTCCCATGACCGAAACCAGGATCTTGGGGGACTCCTCCTCACGGACGGACAGATTCCCTTCCACGAAGATGGCGTTGTCGGCCTTGATGATCTCCCCGTACTGGGTAAAGGTCTTGGGGAAGGCCAGGCACTCGATGACGCCCCCCGGGTCCTCCACCGTGAAGAAGGCCATGCGCTCCTCCTTCTTGGTGGTCTTCAGGGTCACGCCGTTGATAATTCCCGCGATCTTGACCTTGGCGCGGTCGGGCAGGGCGGAGGTGTCGGTCTCGCCGGCGTTGCCGTCAACGCTATCGCCTGCGGGAACGATCTCGGAGATCTGCATGGGTTGCAGAGCCTCCACGCACTTGGAGAAATCGTCCAACAGCTGACCCGAGAAGAACATCCCCGAGGCTTCCTTTTCCAGCATGAGCATCTCACGGAGGGTATGCGGGCGTACTTCGGGATAGCTGAAGGCGGGGGCGGTATCTATGATATCCTCGGCCATGGAGAACATATCCATCTGCCCCTCCAGGTTGGCGCGGTTCTTGGCGGACAGGGTGTCGATCATGGTCTCATAGACCGCCAGAAGCTGGGCGCGGTGGTGGGGGAGGCTGTCGAAGGCCCCCGCCTTGATGAGGGCTTCCACCTGCCGCTTGTTGAGATCGTGACCCGACAGGCGGTCGAGGAAGTCCTCGAAGGAGGCAAAGGGCTTGCGCCGTCTTTCGTTCAGAATGGCGCGGAGGAAGGCCTCGCCCACGTTCTTGAGAGCCAGCAGACCGTAACGGATGTGACCGCCCCGCCCCGTCTTGGTGGCGTGGAAGTCCATCTGGCTCTCGTTGATGTCGGGGGGGAGTACCTGAATGCCGTACCTTCCGCATTCGGCGGTGTACTCCGCCATCTTGGGCTGGTTGCCCAGCACCGAGGTGAGGAGCGCGGCAAAATAGGCCCCGGGGTGGTGGGCTTTGAGGTAAGCGGTGCGGTAGGAGATGAGGGCGTAGGCGGCGGCGTGGGACTTGTTGAAGGCGTAGTTGGCAAAGCTCCCCATATCGTCAAAGAGTTTTTCGGCCTCGGCGTGGGTCATGCCGTTCTTTTCCGCGCCCGCCACGAAGTCCGCCCGCTCGGCCTCCAGAACAGAGGCCTTCTTCTTGGACATAGCCCGGCGGACGATATCCGCGTGACCGTAGGTGTACCCCGCCATGACACGGAAGATGCTCATGACCTGCTCCTGGTACACCGTCACGCCGTAGGTAGAGGACAGGACGGGCTCCAGAAGGGGAGAGGGGTACTTCACAAGGGAGGGATCCTCGCGGTTGGCAATGTAGCGGGGGATGGCCTCCATAGGACCGGGACGGTAGAGGGCGATGGCGGCCTCGATGTCCCCGATGGCTCGGGGCTTCAGACCTGTCAGCATTTGCCTCATTCCTCCCGATTCCAGTTGGAACACGCCCAGGGTCTGGCCGCGGCTGATGAGCTCGTAGGTCTCGGGATCGTCCAGAGGCACGCGGTCCAGGGCGAAGTCGGGGTCGGATTCCTTCACCTGCTCCTCGGCATCGTGCATGATGGTGAGGTAGCGCAGACCCAAAAAGTCGAATTTCAACACGCCCAGCTTGGCCACGGTATCCATATCGTACTGGGTGACGGTGGTGCCGTTATTGACGGCGAGAGGGACGAAATCGCACACGGGGCGGTCGGTAATGACGATGCCCGCGGCGTGGACCGAGGCGTTGCGGGGCATACCCTCCAGGGACATGGCGGTATCCACCAGCTTTTTGACCTCCTCGGAGCCCTCGTAGAGAGCCTTCAGGTCGGGCAAGCGCAGAGCCTCTTTAATGGTAATGCCCAGCTCCTGGGGTACGGCGCGGGCCACCACGTCCACGTCAGCATAGCTCATGCCCATGGCGCGGCCCGAATCCCGAATGGCGGCGCGGGCGGCCAGGGTGCCGAAGGTGATGATCTGGGAAACGTGATCTCGGCCGTACTTGTCGGCCACGTAGGCGATCACCTCGTCGCGGCGGTTGTAGCAGAAATCCACGTCGATATCGGGCATGGACACACGCTCGGGGTTGAGGAATCGCTCAAAAAGCAGGTCAAAGGCGATGGAATCCACCTCGGTGATGCCGATGCAGTAGGCAACGAGAGAACCCGCTCCCGAGCCACGGCCGGGGCCTACGGGGATATCCTTGGACTTGGCGAAGTTGACGTAATCCTGCACGATGAGGAAGTAGTCATCATAACCCATACTGCCAATGACCGAAAGCTCGTAGGCGATGCGGTCGCGGTAGGCCTGCTCGGAGTGCTTGCCGTCATCAAAGACGATCTGACCCGCCTGCACACGGCGGGAAAGCCCCTCCTCGGTGAGGCGGGCCAAGTACTCCCCCGCAGTCAGCCCGTCGGGGCAGGGGAATTTGGGCAGGTAGGTCTTGGTGAAGTCAAACTCCAGATCACACCGCTCGGCGATGCGGACGGTATTCTCGATGGCCCCGGGGTAGCGGGAGAAGAGCATCTCCATCTCCCCCGTGTCCTTGTAGTAGAACTCGTCGGTGGCAAAGCCCACCTTGCCGTCCTCGCCAACGGTACGCCCCGTCTGGATGCAGGTCAGCACCTCCTGCATGTAGGCATCCTCGCGGCGAAGGTAGTGGCAGTCGTTGGTGGCCACCACGGGCAGGTCACATTCCCGCGCCAGGCGCAAAAGAGCGGGGAGGATCTGCCGCTCCTCGGGGAGGTTGTGGTTCTGGATCTCGATGTAGTAGTTCCCCGCTCCGAAGATGGCGGACATGGCGAGGGCGGCGTTCTTGGCCCCCTCATAGTCCCCCGCCAACAGCCGCTTGGGGATATCACCCGACAAACAGGCCGACAGGGCGATGAGACCCTTGTGGTGACGGCGCAACAGCTCCATATCCACACGGGGACGACCGTAAAAGCCCTCGGTAAAGCCCGCCGAGACCAGAGTCATGAGATTCCGGTAGCCCTCCATGCTCTCGCAGAGGAGGACCAGGTGGTTATAAGCCCCCTCGCGGCCCTGCATACCCGTCTTGTCAAAGCGGGAGTTCGGCGCGACGTAGACCTCACAGCCGATGATGGGCTTGATGCCTGCCTTCTTACAGGCCTCGTAAAAGGAGACCGCGCCGTACAGCACGCCGTGATCCGTAATGGCCACGGCATCGTGACCGCACTCCTTGACACGAGCAGGGAGGTCGGATATACGGCACGCGCCGTCCAGAAGGCTGTATTCGGTATGGAGGTGAAGATGGACGAACGATCCCATGAGCGGTCTCCTTTCTTTGGTTCAAATTTGGGTTTGTCGGTCTGTTTGAAGGAGTGAAAATGCCTATGGCGGTAAACTCCCCCACCGCCTGCGGGCGGAGCCCCCTCG
>JAGAIH010000448.1 GCA_017626655.1 Clostridia bacterium
TCCAAAAAGTGGTAGGAGAGTTAGTGTCTCACCCGGAAAGCTGATCTACAAGTGTTCTCCTCATCCACCGCTTCGCGGTCCCCCTTCCCCGCTGGGGAAGGCAGTGAGCGATAAACCCCAATTTAGCAAAATACGAGACACGCGATATAACTCATCGCGTTATATCTTGTATCTCGTATCTGCCGAGCTTGCTCGGCGCGTATCTTGTATCTTTGTCAGAACTTCACTCTCGCGCAGTAAATGGGCATCCCCTGAGACGAGAAATTGGCCTCGTACTCGGTCATGATGTTGCCCTCTGCCTCGGGGGTTTTGTGGAAGTCGCGGGAGGAGAACAGGAGGGTCAGACCCATGGCCTCAAACTCCTCCAGGCTGAAATCGAACAGCCCCTCGTTGTCGGTCTTGAGGTAGAGCTCACCGCCCTCGACGAGAACCTCCTTGTAGAGGGCCAGGAAGCCTCGGTGGGTCAGTCTCCGCTTGGCATAGCCCTTCTTGGGCCAGGGATCCGAGAAATTGAGGTAGATGCGGGAGACGCTGTGGGGCTTGACCCACTCCCCCAGATGCTCGGCGTTGCCGATCAGCACGCGGAGGTTGTCCCCGGGGCGATCCTCGGCGCAGGCTTTGGCCTTCTCCAGGGCACAGCAGGCCACGTCCGAGACCCGCTCCATGGCGATAAAGTTCCATTGGGGGTTGGCGGCGGCCATACCCACCGCGAAATTACCCTTGCCGCAGCCGATCTCCATGTGGATGGGGCGGCTCTCGGTAAAGATGGGGTTGCCATCCTCCCCCAGGGTGGCCAGGAGGGAGGTATCTTCAATCAACAGCTCGGAGCAGGCGGCGATGCGCTCGGCACCGTGCTTTTTTTTACGCATTCTCATGGTCGAAGCCCCTTACACGTTGAAGCGGAACAGCACGATATCGCCGTCCTGGACCACGTACTCCTTGCCCTCGGAGCGGATGAGGCCCGCGTCCTTGGCGGCGGCCATGGTGCCCACCCGCATGAGGTCGTCGTAAGCCACCACCTCGGCGCGGATGAAGCCCCGCTCGAAGTCAGAGTGAATCTTACCCGCGGCTTGGGGAGCCTTGGTCCCCTTGACGATGGTCCAGGCGCGGACCTCCTTGGGACCTGCGGTCAGGTAGCTGATGAGACCCAGCAGAGCGTAGCTGGCGCGGATGAGACGGTCCAGGCCCGCCTCCTCGATGCCCATATCCGAGAGGAACATTTCCTTATCCTCGCCGTCCAACTGGGCGATCTCGGCCTCGATCTGGGCGCAGATGGGCATGATGGCGGCGTGCTCGCCCTCGGCGAACTCTTTGAGCTTGGCGAAGGACTCGTTGCCCGAAACGTCACCGTTGGCCTCCTCCTCGGAGACGTTGGCCACGTAGATCACGGGCTTCATGGTGATGAGAGGGGTATCGTGGAACAGGGCGCGCTCGTCCTCGGAAAGCTCCACGGTGCGGGCGGACTGACCCTCCTCCAGCGCCTTCATGACCCGCTCGTAGACGGCGATATCGGCGGCGATGGTCTTATCGCCCTTGAGGATCTTGCGGGCGTTGTTGAGCTTGCGCTCCATGATCTCCATGTCGGCCAGAACCAGCTCCATGTTGATGGTCTCCACATCGCGGAGGGGATCCACCTTACCGTCCACGTGGACGATGTTGGAGTCCTCGAAGCAGCGCACCACGTGAAGGATGGCGTCCACCTCGCGGATATGGGACAGGAACTTGTTGCCCAGACCCTCGCCCTGGGAGGCGCCGCGGACCAGACCCGCGATATCCACGAACTCAATGACGGCGGGGGTGTACTTTTCGGGGTTGTGCATCTCAGCCAGCTTGTCCATGCGGGGATCGGGCACCGCCACCACGCCCACGTTGGGCTCAATGGTGCAGAAGGGGTAGTTGGCGGACTCCGCGCCCGCGTTGGTCAGGGCGTTGAAGAGGGTGGACTTACCTACGTTGGGCAGTCCGACGATACCGAGTTTCATATGTTGATTCTCCTTAAAAATAATCGTTTTGAAGTCCACGGAGGTACCGCGGAACGCATACTATTACATCATATTATTATAGCACACTCGGTCGGATTCTTCAAGACGTTTGGAGAAAATTCTTTCTTGAAATTTACACAAATTGCTGGTTGATATGAGATACTTGAATTAGGTGTTTCAAATTTGGGTTTATCGGTCTGACGGAAGAGAGTGAAATTGGGAAGGGTGACCCTCATCCGTCACGCCCTTCAGGCGTGCCACCTTCCCCCAGGGGAAGGCAAGTAGTCAGGTATGTTCCTCGTTCTCCCAAAACTAAAAACA
>JAGAIH010000449.1 GCA_017626655.1 Clostridia bacterium
GACAACACCTGGCGCGTGAACGCTACCGATACCGCTGTGTTCATGAACTTCAGCCCCAAGAGAAAGTGGTCCTACGCCGGTGAGGACTTCCCCGTGTTCGGTATCATGTTCCGTAACATCTGGACCGAAGGCGGTACCCTGTGGTATGCCGCAGGTGACGTCATGGGCGCTAAGGACGGCTGTAACTTCCCCGTGTCCATCTACGACGGTGAGTTCTACGGTGAGGACGAGGAGTACGTCTTCATTCCTTGGGATCTGACCGACCTGTGGGAGGGCCGCATCAACACCATCCGTCTGGACTTCGCTATTGATGATGAGGCCAACCGCGAGTTCGACATCTGCTTCGCCGGTATGTTCCGCTCCGAGGACGAGGCTTACGCCTACGCCGAGGAGTACCTGAGAGCTACCACCGACGTGGATCCCGACGCCACCAAGGAGGAGACCGAGGCTCCCACTGAGGATCCCACCGAGGCTCCCACCAATGCTCCCGAGACCAACGCTCCCGAGCAGGGCGGTGACGCTACCCAGGCTCCCGATGGCGAGCAGACCGAGGATCCCGCTGAGGAGGGCTGTAGCTCCGTCATCGGCTTCAGCGCCGTCGCTATCCTGGCCGCCGCCGCTGCCGCTGTGGCACTGAAGAAGAAGGACTGATCTCAGTCTGATCCTTCATCCATAAGTTACCTACCCCCTCCGCTCATGCGGAGGGGGCCTTTTTTGTTCTGTTGCACAAAAGAGGGCGATTCATTTTGTGAAAATGACGATTGCGTAGGGAAGGGAAATATGCTATAATGATGGTAGAAAGAATTGCTTCCAACGATTTCCGAAAGGAGACTGTACAGATATGAAGAAACGGATATGCTGCGCCCTTCTGTGCGCCGTCGTGCTGGCGGGTCTGATCCCGGCCACGGCTCTGACCGCCTCGGCCGCTGCCGTGGAGGGGGACTGGACCACCTACCGCTTTGCGAGTGAATACTGCGACGATACCTGCGATCACGAGAGTGAGGCGTGCTACTACCGTCCCGAGGCGGGCTACAAGTACACCGCCGAGGGCTTTACCGTGATCCCCGCTGACTACACCAACACGACCCCCCGGCTTTCGGTCATGTCTAAGGATGCGCGCCCCCTCAAGGAGGGCATCTACCTCAAGTTCCGGGTGGACGATTACTCCTATGACGGCGGCCGGGACGCCGACCAATGGATCGCCCTGACCCTGACCACCGAGTATAAAGCGGAGCCCGGCTCCCTGGACTACGGCGGCGGCTGGATGACCCTCATTCGAGGCAAGGGCGACGGGGTCTTCTCCTTGTCTCCTCTTCTGACCGACCCCAACACCGATGACGCTCTCGGTAGCTTTGTCGGCGTGGGTACGGGCGGCGGCACCGCACCGAGGGATGACCAAGGCCGGGAGATCTATACCCTGGAGGTCACCTGGGACGGCTCTGCCTATGAGATGAAGCTCAACGGTACGCCGGTCCCCGGCAGTGCCGAGACCACCGAGCTTCTGGAGAAGCTGGATCCCAATGGCGAGTTCTTCGTGGGCATCCAGATGCATTCGTCGGTCAGGGACGGCACCGCCGCGCTGACCATTCTGGAATTCGGCACCAACGAGGCCAACGCCGCCACCCCCGTGGGCAGTGACTCCAAGGCGGCCGAGGAGAACTGCGGCTTCGGCTACGCGGAGATCCGGGACCCCTCCACGGTCACTGTCAATCAGCCCGCCATCCGGTGGAGCCCCGACACCTATAACTTGAAGGATGGGAAGAACTGTGCCTTTGAGGTGCTGGGAGACAACACCTGGCACGTGGAGGTCACGGATCTCAACGCCTATTTCAACCTTACCCCCAAGCGCAATTGGTCCTATGACGCCGAGGACTTCCCCGTGTTCGGTAACTTCTGGAGCGGCGGCGGGACCCTGTGGTATTCCGCAGGGGAGATCGTGTTACCTGAAAATGGTCACACCGTCTCCTACCTCGTCTACGACGGAGAATTTTACGGGGAGGATGAGGAGTACGTCTTCATCCCCATAGATCTTTCCGATCTGTGGACGGGACGCATCAACAACATCCGTCTGGACTTCGTGATCGGCGACGAAACGGCCCGGGAGTTCGATATCTGCTTCGCGGGGATGTTCCGCGATAAGGACGAGGCTTATGCTTACTCCCACGACTGGCTGGCCTACGTCAACCCGTTGCCCGACGAGACCTCCGCGTATCCCGGGCAGGACTGCCCCGGCGCGCCTACCGAACCGCCCACCGAGCCTCCCTACGAGCCCGTGGAGACCGAGCATCCGCCCATTTGGGACACCGTCCCCGATGAGGTCGTCACCGAGGTGGTCAGCATGGTGGAGGACGCCCCGGACACCGAGGCGGGCGAGACCGTAGCCCTGGAGGACGCGGTGCAGGATATCCTGGAAAAGTACGGCTGTACGGGTACGGTCAGCGCCTGCGCGGTGCTGATCCCCCTGCTGGCGGCCATTGTCCTCAAAAAGAAAGAATGATCCTATACCCCCTCTGCCCATGCGGAGGGGGCCGCTTTTTTGCGAGGTTACAGGGGGGCGATGGAGGGGTTACACGGGCGTAACGAGCGGATGACAAATATTAGCCATAGTTTGTTTACAAAATGGTGCGTATTTTCTTCTGAATGGCGGTTGCGTTTCAACAGGATTTGTGATATAATGATACCGCTAAAACCATGCCCGAGGCATGGAAAATTTTGAAAGGAGTTTTTTCATTATGAAAAAGCTGATTGCTCTTGTCATCGCCGCGATCATGGTCGTCTCCATGATTCCCGTGATGGCTCTCTCTACCTCCGCAGCAGCCGACGGTGAGTGGAACGTTCTCCGTAACCCCGCTACCTACGACGCTGAGGCTGAGGGTGAGATCGTTATCCCCGCCCCCGGTTACCAGTACACCAACGAGGGTCTCATGACCATCGCTCCCGACTGGTCCAACTACACCCCCTTCTTCACTGTCCAGACCAAGGATGCCAAGTCCCTGAAGGACGGCTTCTTCATGGAAGTCCGTATCGACGACTATCCTTATGGCGGTGAGGACGGCTCCGCTGACCACTGGATCTCCTTCAACATCTCTGACAGAGAGAACGTGGCTCCCGGTAGCGTTGACTTCGGTGAGAACTGGCTGTGCCTGATCCGCGGCGCCGGCGCAGGTGCCGCTGAGGTCCAGAGCTTCATCACCAATCTGACCACCGATGAGACCCCCGGCTCCTTCCCCATCCAGGGTACCACCTCCATCACCGCTCCCATGGACGACGACGGCCGCGAGACCTACACCTTTGAGATCTCCCACGACGGCACCAAGTACGATCTGAAGGTCAACGGTGTCACCGTTGGCGGTATCGACGCCGTCAGCGCCAAGCTGGACAGCATGAACGAGAACGGCGAGCTCTACGTCGGTGTCACCATGCACTGCGGTATCAAGGACGCTACCACCTCCATCACCATCACCAAGGCCGGTACCTCCGCCGCTGACGCTACCGTTCCCGTGGGCGACGATTCCGCTGAGCCCGAGGACAACAAGCTGGTCTTCGGCGATCTGATCGACCCCGCTACCATTCCCGAGAACACCCCCGCTCTGCTGTTCGACGCAACCAAGCAGTCCTTCAAGAACGATCCTAAGGGCGTTGATCTGAGACTGACCGCTCAGGGTGACGACTCCTACCACCTGGAGGCTGTGGGCGGCGCTCCCTACTTCCAGTGGAGCATCAAGTCCGAGCTGACCGTCAACCAGTCCGACTTCCCCGTCTTCGCTATGCTGATGAAGGACTTCTGGGGTACTGACGGCGGTATCTACTACTGCGCCGGCGAGATCATGTCCTGCCGCGACGACTACAAGACCTCTTGGTCCATCTATGATGACGGTTGCCAGTTCTACGGTGAGGACGAGGAGTACGTTCTGGTCGTGGTCGACCTGGCTGCCCTGGAGCTGATCGACGAGTCCAACTCCGGCCGTATCCACAACATCCGTCCCTTCTTCTCCGTGACCGACACCACCGACCTGGAGGCTTGCCAGTGGGATATCAACTTCATGGGCTACTTCCGCTCCGTCGAGGAGGCTCAGGCTTACACCTCTGCCCGCCTGAGCATGGAGGCTGCTACCGAGGAGCCCACCGAGGAGCCCACTCAGGCTCCCGAGACTGACGCTCCCGAGACCAACGCTCCCGAGACCAACGCTCCCGAGACCAACGCTCCCGAGAGCGAGACTGAGGCCCCCGAGGAGGGTTGCGGCTCCGTCATCGGCTTCAGCGCTGTCGCCATCCTGGCTGCCGCTGCTGCTGCTGTGGCTCTGAAGAAGGACTAAGATCTGTTCTTGATCCTTTCAACATAGGGATACCCCCTCTGCTTCGGCGGAGGGGGCTTCTTTTTTGGGCGATCCCGAGAGGATCTGCAAATAAGTATTGACAAATCAACATTCATAGGGTATAATAGTGTTGTATATGACCTTTTTCGACAAAAGGCGGCGGTGGACCGAAGGGTGAGATCCGCTTGTAATTAAGACAGAAAGGCGGTCTTGCTATATGAAACGGATCTGGGTTCTTTTCCTCACGTTTTGTACGGTGACGCTCTCCTGCGTGTGCATGCTGACTCCCGGTGCGACGGGAGCGAATACCGATATATGGAGCGTGTATTCCATGATGGGAGATGAGGACGGAAACATCTTTTTCGGCACGGCTCCCTCCTTTGCGTATACCGATGAAGGCCTCAGGGTGGTTCCCTTTGAGGAGATCGAGTCCTATACGGTCCAGACCGACCACGCCTACAGTGTGGATGATGGCCTCTATATGGAGATCAAGCTGGATCAGCCCGCCGAGGCGGGTATGCTGGTCTTCCATCTGTGGGATCAGAGCGGTTTCCTTCTGAGCGGACTCAACTGTGGCTCGGGCTGGCAGGGGATGCTCCAGTTGAATCCGAGTGAGACCCAGTACATGGTCAGCACCTTCGTTCACGGCGCTACCGCCTCGGAGGAGGGGCAGGCCATCGTTTTAGGAAGCGTCAAGCTCTCCACGCCTGTGGCGGAGGACGGCAGTGTGAGCTATTCCATCCGCCTGAAGGACGGTGCCCTTCAGATCAACGGCCGGGCCGTGACGGGTGCGGAGAAGGCCCTGGCCATGCTTCGTGAAAAGAGAGACGACGGAAGCGTGTATCTCGGCGTCAGCATAGCCATGAGCGAGGCGGGAGGATTGATCCCCCTGACGGTGGCCCGATTTGGTACGTCTCCGGAGAATGCCGCTGTCCCCGGCGCTGACGGACAGCTTCCCGAAACCGGTGAGGAAGCCCCTGAAACCATACCCCCCACTCCTCCCGAGACCACGCACCCCGCCCCTCCGGAGACCACTCCTCCCGCGGATCAGGAAACCGAGGATGACGGTCCTCAAACCACTCCCGATGACGGACAGGGAACTACCCCCGCCGAAACCGTCCCGGGCGAGAGCATGAGTGATACTGAACCCGCGGGTACGGTCAACCCCGAACCCGACGATCCCTACGGCAACCCCGAAACCGAGCACGAGACCCGTAAGGAAATTCACAACGAACAGGTGGACAACTTTATGGAGAAGCTGGAGAACATGAACCAAGGCTGTACCTCGGCGATTGGAGCGGGCGGCTTGGGGTACCTGAGCCTCCTCGCCGCTGCCTACCTGGGCCTCCGCAAGAGATCCTGATCCTGCGTTACAAAAGAACACCAAAAAGGCGATCTTTCGGTTGAAAGATTGCCTTTTTTAGAAATATATAACTATTTTAGCGAAATACCTTGACAGGCGAAGTATCTTGTGCTATAATGGAGTCATCAAGAAAAAAGGAGGTGTTCCCGTGTCCATTACAGCAGACCTGATACGGGGTCATACCGATGCCATCATCCTGGCGGCTCTTTTGCAAGGGGACAGCTATGGATACCGCATCAACCGTTCCATGTTCGATATGACCGACGGACGGTATGAGCTGAAGGAAGCGACCCTGTATACCGCCTTCCGCCGCCTGGAGGAGGCGGGCTACATCCGCTCCTACTGGGGAGACGAGGCCACAGGCGCCCGCCGCCGCTACTATGCCATAACCCCCGACGGACGCGCCGCGTACCGTAACATGATGCGGGAATGGCAGGAGGCCAGCGACCTTCTGGAAAAGCTTATGCGGTTCGGCTGCGCCGAAGATAACGGCGACGGTGCCGAGCAAATTTAAATGGGAAAGGACAAGCCCTATGAAGAACCAACTGAAGGAATACATTGATCTGATATTCACGGATGCCGAGCGGCGGTCGCCGGGTAACCTCCGTGTAGCCGAGTTGAAGGAGGAGCTCCTCCAGAATCTCTATGAAAAATACGATGACCTCATTGCCAAGGGCAAGACTCCGGCTGCCGCCTACAACATCGCTGTGGCGGGGGTGGGAGACATCAGCGGGCTTTTGGATTCGGTCAGCGGAGAGGATGACCATACCGAGTCTGCGGGCGGAGTCGATTCCGAGAAAAAGGAATCCGCCAAGACTGCCAAGAAGGAACGCCGTCCTCTGACCCCTGAGGAGCGGGAGCAGGTAGCACGATATCAGAAACGCTCGGCGGTGCTGTCCGCGATCTCAACAGCCCTGTACATCCTGTGCTGGGTGCCGTTGGTTGTGTTGGGCGCGCTGCTGGATGACGTAGGAGGCTCTGTGGGGCTGGGTATCATGTTCCTGATGATCGCTCTGGCCACCTCCCTGAACGTGTATAACCGCAAGTCCAAGCCCACCTTTGATGGAGATGCCGATTGGGAAGAGGACGATGAGGGTGACGGTGATGATGACGACGATGACGACGGTGATGATGATGACAACGGTGAAAAGCAGACCCGCAAGGAGGGCCGTCCCCGCCGTTCTCCTGTTTACGGTGCCATCAGCGGAGTTTTGTGGGCGCTGACGTTCTGCGTGTATTTGATGGTCAGCTTTTACACCGGCGCCTGGTACGCGACCTGGCTGATCTTTTTGATCGCGACGGCCCTCGACAACGTTATAAAAGCCATTTTCGACTTGAGGAGGTAATCTGCCATGGTATATCGTGAAGAGAAAAAAAGATCTGTTTCTGCCTCTGCCGTGGCGCGGTTGGTGGCATGGTCGATTGCGCTGTGCATCTTTTCCGCCCTGTTTGCCATCAGCATGATGCCGGGGTCTGAAGGCTTGTTTGCCGGAACCAGCATAGGTGGCTTCCGCTACGATGACAGCGGTTACAATGTGGGAAACGCCTCGGTCAAGGGCCCCGTCACGGATCTGGAAATCGTTTGGCTGGCGGGAGACATCACCGTTATCCCTTCGGATACCGAGGAGATCCGGATTACCGAGGACTATAGCGGTGACGATGATGATCTCCGCCTGCGCTGGCTTTTGAACGACGGTAAGTTGACGGTTCAGTTCCGCAAGCCCGTTATCTTCGGTACCGCCCGCGCTGTCAGCAAGAATCTCACCGTGGCCATTCCCGCCGCCTTGCTGGAGGCTATGGGGGAGGTGGAGATCACCACCGTGTCGGGGGATGTGACCTTCACGGGCAACGCCGACGAGCTGACCCTGGACACTGTGGAGGGCGATCTCACCATCAAGGGAGATATCGGAGAGCTGGAGGTCAACGCCGTACAGGGGAAGCTGACCTTTACGGGCGGTGTCCGTTCCGCTGAAATGAGCTGCGTGGATACCACCGTCATCATGCACCTGGATATGGCCACCGAGCTGTCCTTCGATCAGGTGAACGGCGACGTGGCGCTGTATCTTTCGGAGGAGATCGCGGGCTTTACCGCCGAGGTGGAGTCCTTGGGCGGCGGTATCCGTGTCGAGGACTTTACCGATCTGACGGCCACGGGGGATCACTTTACCCGTTGGGGTGATGGAAGCCTCCGCATTCGTGTCGAGGGTGTCAAAACGAAACTAACGGTTAAAAAAGCAACGGATAATTAAAATTATGATGGAAAACAATCAAAACGGCAGGGAACGGGGCTTGACCGTATGCTTTACGGGCCATCGCAGTATCGCCTATGAGGATGCCCTTCGCTTGCCTGCTCTGCTGGACAGGGTGCTGACCGATCTGATCGGTCGGGGCGTGACCACCTTCCGCGCGGGCGGTGCCATCGGCTTTGATACGGTGGCGGCCCTCAAGGTGTTGGAGATGAAGGAACGGTATCCCCATATCCAACTGGAGCTGATCCTCCCCTGCCGCAACCAGACCGAATACTGGGGGGAGACGGCGGTGCGTACCTACCAATATATATTGAACCGCGCCGACAGCCACCGCTTCCTGTTCGACACCTACTTCGACGGCTGTATGCTGGAGCGGGACCGCAAGCTGGTGGAGGGATCCGACGTCTGCGTCGCCTTCTGCAAGCGGAACCGCGGCGGTACTGCCTATACCTTCACCCATGCTGTGCGGGCGGGGCTGGAGGTCATCAACCTGCACGAGCTTATGTGATTATACAATAGGAGGAAACTACCGTGAACCATTCTAAGTTTATGACCGCCATGTGCGACGAGGTGCACCGCCAGGGCGGTGAGCATATCTACTATTCCGTGGTGACTCTGGAGCAGCCCGGAGAGGGCGAGGGGCTTTACCACATGGAAAAGGTGGATTTTCAGCCCGGAAATCCCGGCCACGACTGCTATTCTACCGCCAAGGCCATCACCTCCATCGCCGTGGGTATCCTTTACGACCGCGGTCTTCTGAAACCTTCCGACAAACTCGGCAAGTTCCTTTCTTCCTATATGGTAGAAGGAACCGATCCCAAGTGGGGGGATCTGACCCTCCATCAGCTCATGCGCCACCGCACAGGCGCGAGGGGAGGCGTGGATTTCGACTGCACCAACGCCCACCTGTGGAAGGATCCCGAATGGCTGCACACCCTTTTTGCCGAGCCCATCGTGGGGGATCCCGAGGAGCGCTTCGTCTATTCCGACGGCAACTATTATATTGTAGGCCGTATCGTGGAGGAGATCGTGGGCATGGATCTGGAGTTGTTCATGCAGAAGGAGGTCTTCGTGCCTCTGGGCTGCCACGTCAACGCCTGGAGCCGCGACGTGAACGGCCACACCGTGGGCGGGACGGGTCTGTACTTCCGCACCGAGGATCTGGCCAAGATCGGCTGGCTCTGGGCCAACGAGGGTATGTGGGGCGACTGCCGCATCTACTCCAAGGAGTGGTCGGACCTTTTCGTGAACTACCAAAAGGATCAAGTGGCCGACTACGGCTACGGTATTTGCCGCATCGCCGACGGCGTCATTGCGGGTGGCGGTATGTACGGACAGGGCGTTTGCGCCGATCTGAACCGCAGGCGGGTCGTGGCCTTCCATTGCTTCGATCCTCACGGGAAAACCTCCGGTCTGAACGGCTTCTGCGCCGGTTTGCAGGACTGAATCACCAATATTTGGGCATGGTGTACAATAACCATGCCCTACTTTTGTACAATCCTGCCACCTCCGCCAAACCGGAAAAACTTTCAAAAAAGCTATTGACAAAAGGGAATCGAAGTGCTATAATATGCAAGCTGTCACGGAGCGGGCGACCGCGAAAGAGACGGCGCACAGAAAATCACGAAAAAAGTTGAAAAAACTTTTGAATAGGTACTTGACAAAGTGAACCGAATGTGATATAATGTGCTTCACATCCGCTCTGCAAGGAGTCAAGGAGAACGGCTTAAAAAAAGTCGAAAAAAACTTAAAAAAAGTTTTGAAAAACCCCTTGACAAACGCGAACGGTTGTGATATAATAGTCGGGCTGTGCAAAACACGGCACTGAAATAGCGGTGAGAACCGCGCGGATCATTGACAATTGAACAA
>JAGAIH010000450.1 GCA_017626655.1 Clostridia bacterium
CGGGTGTAGATTCTTCCCGGCATATCAAGGGTTTTATCACACCCATACAGGAGAACTCAACCCGCTCTCCTCATCCGTCACGCCCTTCGGGCGTGCCACCTTCCCCGCTGGGGAAGGCTAATGGACGCGGCTGACTCCCCGACAAACCCAAATTTGAAAAGATCAACGAGGTAATCATCATGCAATACCGCAAATTGGGCAACACGGGCCTGACCGTCAGCGAGATCTCCATCGGCGGGGAGTGGCTGGAGAAAAAGAGCGAGGCCGAGGTCTTCGTCGTGGTGGAGGCCGCCCGCAGGCAGGGCATCAATATGCTGGACTGCTTCATGTCTGAGCCGAACGTCCGCTCCAACCTGGGAAACGCCATCAAGGGCGAGCGGGAAAAGTGGATTATCCAGGGCCACCTGGGCTCGGCTTGGCGCAACGGCCGCTACCTCCGCGTCCGCGACGTGCCCTCCATCGAGGAGGCCTTCGAGGACCTGCTGACCCGCTTTCACACCGACTACGTGGATCTGGGCATGATCCATTTCGTGGACCGCCCGGACGATTGGCAGGTGGTGCTGGAGGGCGGCTTCATGGACTACATGATCGAGCAGAAGAAGCTGGGCCGCGTCCGTCACATCGGCCTGTCCACCCATAACGCCGAGATCGCCCGCCTGGCGGTGGAGCATGGAGTGGTGGAGGTCCTGCTCTACAGCGTCAACCCCGGCTACGATCTTTTGGTGGATCCCCCCGCCGATGGGAACGCCATCCCCGACCCCAACGCCCCCGCGCTCCTGGGCATGGATCCCGCCAGAGCCTCCCTCTACGACCTCTGCAACCAGCGGGGCGTGGGTATCAACGTCATGAAGTGCTTCGGCGGCGGCCGACTCTTGGATGCCGAGCGCTCTCCCTTCGGCGTGGCCCTTACCGCCGAGCAGTGCATCCACTACTGCCTCACCCGCCCCGCCGTGGCCTCGGTCATGATCGGCTTCGAGACCCCCGACCAGGTGGCCTCCACCGTGGCCTATGAGACCGCCTCCGAGGAGGAGAGGGACTACGCGAGGACCATCGCAAACGCCCCCCGCTCCACCTACTTCGGCCACTGCACCTACTGCGGCCACTGCCAGCCCTGCCACAAGGGGGTGGACATCGCCATGATCAACAAGCTCTACGACCTGGCCATCCAGCACGAAGAGGCCCCCGCTACCGTCCGCGAGCATTACGAGGCCCTGGAGAAGCACGCCTCGGACTGCATCCATTGCGGCCTCTGCGAGACCCGTTGCCCCTTCCACGTCCGCGTAGCCGACCATATGAAGACCGTGGCCGCGTATTTCGGGAAATAGTCTGTAAGGCGGGCGAATGATCCTGCAAATTGGGGATTATCGCTCTCTGCCTTCCCCAGCGGGGAAGGGGGACCGCGAAGCGGTGGATGAGGAGAACACTTGTAGATCAGCTTTCCGGGTGAGACACTAACTCTCCTACCACTTTTTGGATGTTGAATGCTTCAAAAATATATTTGTATCAACCATTTTGCAGTTTTTATCCGTATGGTTGTAGGAACGTAACTGTACCCCCAATAAGTTGGGTTACAAATGCTCTCCTCATCCAC
>JAGAIH010000451.1 GCA_017626655.1 Clostridia bacterium
CGGGGAGTCAGCCGCGTCCATTAGCCTTCCCCAGCGGGGAAGGTGGCACGCCCGAAGGGCGTGACGGATGAGGAGAGCGGGTTGAGTTCTCCTGTATGGGTGTGATAAAACCCTTGATATGCCGGGAAGAATCTACACCCGACACCGAACTGTGTGCCGCTCTCCTCATCCACCGCTTCGCGGTCCCCCTTCCCCGCTGGGGAAGGCAGAGAACGATAAACCCCAATTTACCTTTTCTCTAAGCAACTCCCGATCAACCTCTCCGCGTTCCCGTGCAGGATTCCCTCGGTCTCCTCCTCAGACAGGGCGAGGCTATGCACGAAGGCGATCTCGGCGGCGGGATCCGACCAGGGGGTGTCGGTGGCGAAGAGGACGCGGGTACGGTCATGCTTTCGCAGAATCTCGGCGCAGAGGGCGCCCCACTCGGCGGATCGGCCGCGGCGGACGGCAGAGAGAGAGGTGTCCAGCCAGACGGGAGCGCCGCAGAGCTTGTCCGGTACATCCCTTTCGCAGTCAAAGCCCCCCGTATGGGCCACCACCAGCTTGAGGGCGGGATGCCTGTCCAGGACCCGCAGGACCATGTCGGGGGTACAATGGATATGGTCGGGCTCCACGGGGTCGAAGCCTGCGTGGGTGATGACGAACAGATTCTTTTCCTCGCAGGCCTTGAAAACGGGGGTGAAGCGTTCGGAGTCGATCTCCACCTTCATGTAGTCGGGGTGGATCTTGATACCGGGGATTCCAGCGGACTTCAGGCGGTCCAGCTCGGCGGCGATCTCCTCCTCGGCAGCGTATGGGTTCACCGAGCCCAGGGGGATGAGGCGGGGGTTTTCGGTACAGGCGATGGCGAAGTCATTGACCTTCTTCATCTGGCGGGGGTTGGTGGCGATGTTGCAGACCACCGAGCGGGTGATGCCCGCCTTGTTCATGGAGGAGATTAGGCCGGCGATCGTGCCGTCGGTGAGAGGCGTATAGCCGCTGGCGGCGGCGTTGATGGTGAGCTGAGCGACGGCGCGGGGGGCCAGGGCGTCGGGGAAGGCGTGGGTGTGGAAATCAATGATGCTTTGCGTATCGGTCTGCATGGGCGGCTCCTTTGGTTTTGCTTTACCGCATCAGTATAGCACCAAAAATGCGGGATTATTTTGTAATTTTATGAATGTTTTTCAAATTTTGGCGGGATGTTGCTTTACAATGGGCGGGTTGTGTGGTATAATGGGGTGTGATGATTTCAAATTTGGGTTTAGCGGTCTGACGGAACAGAGTGGACTTGGGAAGGGTCACCCTCATCCACCGCTACGCGGTCCCCCTTCCCCCGAGGGGAAGGTATTCGGCTCGTGCTTTTCATTATCTCTGAAAAGCTATTGGTATCAGTACGTTTTTGGGTATCAGCCAAGGAAACGGCTGACGCATTGACCTTCCCCTCGGGGGAAGGGGGACCGCGATAGCGGTGGATGAGGGTCACCCAAAAACATACTGATCTGTTCCGTCAAACAGTTCGATAAACTGCAATTACCATTCCATACAAAGGAGCCAACTATGCCTATCGATAACGTAATGTCCGACCCCGACGGCATTCTGCTGGTGGACAAGCCTGCGGGGATGACCTCCCATGACGTGGTGTGGAGAGTCCGTAAGCTCTTCGGCACCAAGAAGGTGGGGCATACGGGGACTCTTGACCCCATGGCCACGGGGGTGTTGGTGGTGCTTCTGGGCCGCGCCGCCAAGGCCTGCGAGTACGTGTCCCACGACGAGAAGGTCTACGAGGCCATCCTACGCCTGGGGCTGACCACCGACACCGAGGACGTGACGGGAACGGTGCTGACCACCGCCGAGAGCCTTCCCTCCCCCGCCGAGGTGGAGGCGGCGCTTCCCGCCTTCCGCGGGGAGATCCTCCAGGTCCCGCCCATGTATTCGGCCCTGAAGGTCAATGGCCGCAAGCTCTGCGACCTGGCGCGGGCCGGGGAGGTGGTGGAGCGGGAGGCGCGGCCGGTTACGGTGAAGTCCCTCTTCTGCGAG
>JAGAIH010000452.1 GCA_017626655.1 Clostridia bacterium
ATGGTGAGAACATGAATCAGAAAATCGAGAAACAGATTGGCACCAATATCCGCCTCCTCCGTGAGCGGGCAGGCATGACCCAGGAAGCGTTGGCCGCCAAGCTTCAGCTTTCGGGGTGTGACGTCACCCGTAGCGCGGTCGTCAAAATTGAGGTAGGTCAACGGCACCTGTACCCCGACGAGATCCTGCATATCAAGCGGATCCTGAACGTCACCTTTGACGAGATCTTTTCGCTCCCCTCCAACGAATAAACCCCGCGCCGCTCGTTTTGAGCTACGCGGGACTTTTTTGTTTTGGGTATTCGGTCACGGTCTATCCCGTTCCTCTCCGCAGACGAAGACGCTCCGGCAGGCCTCGAACCGCGCTCCGTAGACAGGATCCTCCCGCAGCGGCGAGAAGGCGGCGTGAGAGAACTGCTCGTCCATGTGGTCAGGCTCGTAGCGCAAGCCGAACAACGCGGAGACCGTGGTGTCAAAGCCCTCCAGGCCGGGGGTGCGGTAGGACATGGGAGCGTCGGGGGGCAGGGCGCGGGCGCGGGTCACCAGATCGGCGGCGTCCTCCAAAACCGTCATGGCCTCGTCGGTGATTCCCTTGGCGGACAGGGCGCAGGCCAGGGTGATCCCCGCCCAGACCCGCTCGTGGATCCATAGGTCGGGTTCCCCAGCCCCCGCCACGGGATGCTCCGCCGTCAGAGAACAGTCGGTCATGGCGGCGATCATGCGGAGGATGGTGCGGGCGCCCGCCTCGTTCTCGGCGGGATCGTAGGGGAGGCACTCGGTGCCGCTGACCGTCATGCGGGTCATGCCGCGGCGGAGGTAGTCCAGCTGGATGGTCCTGCGCTGGCGGAGACACTTCTCGGTTTCCCCGCGGGTGCGGTAGCGATGCTCCAAAAGCTCGTCCCAGCACTCCTCCAGGATGTTGTAGTCGTACATAAGAGCCATGACCTTGTCCTCATCCTCGGCGCAGATCAGCTGTCGGATGGCCAGCGCGCGGATGTAGGGGATGGCGCAGTCCCGCAAAAGCTCAGCGGTGAGCCGCCGCTTTTCCTCCATGGAGGGGACCTCCCCGCAGAGCTTGAGGAGCAGGTACATATCCTCGGGGAAATCCCTGTGCATCATGCGAAGGTGGGTCACCCGCTGATGGGGGTCGGTGATGGTCTTGAGCTTATCCCAGCCGCGGATGCGGGACTCCTTCTGATCCTCGGCGGTACTGCCCAGGAGGTAGTCCACCGTCACCCCAAAGAGGGCGGCGATGGCGGGGAGTAGCTCGATATCGGGGTAGGTGGTCTCGTTCTCCCAGCGGCTGATAGCCTGGTAGGACACCCCCAGCCGCTCGGCCAGCTGGGCCTGGGTCAGTTGGCTCTCCTGCCGCAGGCGCTTGATATTCTCGGCGATGCGAAGATTCATGTTCGCTCCTTGGTTTCAAAATATTTCATAGATGAGACACAGTATATCTCTATTATACCAAAAAGCAAGCCCCCCGTCAACATCGTTTTGGTTGAGGAGAACTGTTAAAAAATGAGAATTTAGGGGATAGCAAATTGCAGTTTATCGAACAGAAGTCCGATAAACTGCTAATGAATAATGAATAATGAAGTCGCCGCAAGCGGCTAATGAATAATGAATAATTTCGGTTGAAATCCTACGGATTTCTCCATTGATTTGATATAAAATGCAGGAAACCGAAGGTTTCCGTCCTCAATTATTCATTCTTCATTATTAATCATTCATTATTGGGTTTATCGCCCCGATAAACCCCAATTTGAAGCACACGCTCCATCCAAAAGCAAAAAGGAGGAGACCTTCCGATCTCCTCTCTATTGTTTGGGTTGGATTACTCCTCGTCGGAGCCCTCAACGCCGTCCAGGGCCTTGAGGTCGTCCTCCTCGACGATGCACTCGAACTTCTCGCCGCAGTTGGGGCAGCGGAGATTCTCGGGGTCGATGGAGGAATCAAAGTTGATGACGTCGCCGCAAGCGGGGCAGATGACCTCGAAGTACTCGTCCTCATCCTCATCCTCGCCGAAGAAATCGTCATCATCCTC
>JAGAIH010000453.1 GCA_017626655.1 Clostridia bacterium
GAAGCGGGATACGATGTCGTATCTACCGGAGGAGGAGACCTTGAAGCGGTACTCCACCCACTGGCCTGCGGTCGCCCACTTGTCACCGCCGATGGTGTTCAGCACCGAGCAGGTGGTGTCGGTGGGGGAGTTGATGGCGCAGGAGCGGTCCTCGACGGGGTAGATGGTCTTGTTGGACATGACGTTAGCCAGCTCGGCCTCGATCTTGATGGTGTCCTGGCCGACGGGCTCGCCTGCGTACTTGGCCTTGTACTCCTCGTAGGTAGCGAGCTGCTCGATGGGATACAGGGTGATGGCCTTGATGGACATGGGCTCGTTCTGGCCCTCAAGGGTGATCTTGTTCTCACCGGACTTCAGGACGAACTCGAAGTTGGTGGTGTAGTAACCGCTGGAGTCCTTGAGGTAGTAGGTCATCCAGGCGGGCACGTCCGAGGTGGTGGGACGGATCTCGTTGTTGGTGATGTCGCGTTGTAGGTAGCGGACCTGGTAGGTATCCGCGAACTCGGACATCTCCTGGGTGACGAAATCAGGGAACCCGATCTTGACCTTACCGTCCTCGACGCGGACGTCGGTGTAGCCGGCTTCCTTAGCAGCGGCGGCCAGGGAATCAGCGGTCTCGCCCTTGCCGGGGGTGATGATTGCGTCAACGTAGTTGTTGACCCAACGCTTGGGCAGGGTGAGGAAGCGGGCCTCCGCGAAGGGGACCTTATCGTTGATCTTCAGAATACGCTCGATGGAGGTGGAGCGGTTCTGATCGGGGTAGTACTCGATCTTGATCGCGTACTTGGCGGTCTCGGGAACGTTGACCGTCCAGGAGACCTCGCCGTTAGCGGGGGTAAACAGCGCGTTCACACCGTCCTTGGTCTGCATCTCGAAGCCGTCGTCCTCGGTAGAGAACTGGTCGATGGGCACCTCAACGGTCTGAGTCGCGCCGGGAACATTGGCGTTCTTTTCGGAATACTCTTCGTACGAGATCGCGTTCAGGAGCTCGCGGAGTTCTTCCAAAGAAACGTCGGTGATGGAGCCTCCGGAGCCCTCGGCGTCCGAAGCGGAAGCGAAGATGACTGCGTTGCCCAGAAGCATGGTCAGACAAAGCAGGAATGCCGCTATCCGAGTGAATTTCTTTTCCCTCATTACACTTTTCCTCCTGTGTGGATTTTAGCTTACGGCTCGGGAAAAACCGTAAACCAGGCGGGTATGATGCTGCCGTCAACATACCGTGATGCGGAAGTACCGTTCCTTACCTCTCCTGCGCGTCCGCCGGTATCGGCCTTCCCGGCAGTCGGGCACTCACGGAAGCGGATCACGCAGAGGTAGGCGTGACCGCGCCATGGGCTCTCAGCCGAAAACAGCGAGACACATATGGGGCAGGACAGGCAGAATTTTTTCGGTTTTCCTTGCAGCGAAAGGAGCTTTGCCCTACGGCCGTCACCCTATTGCGGCCGTGGAGAGAGGCCCCGTCAGCGGCATGGAAGCCCGAGTCAAATCCGTGCGGAACGGTTGCATTACACCCTAATTTGACCCTGTTATGATACCACAAAAAGCCCGAAAAGTCAAGGGTCGAATGGGTTTCATACATATATATGGAAGTCCAAAATCAGCGAAAACGCCCGTTCACGGTTTGTTCACACATGATTTCCTTGCGGTCCGCAGACTTACCACGCAATCAGAGGACTGTTTCATGGGTGGAGCAATTTGAACGAAAAGTAAAAATTGCGGGAGCGATCCGAATTTGTTTACATTTGGTTTAAATGATGTTCGCAAATGTTTACAATTTATCACTTTTAACTTTACTTTTTTACATAAGCGCCTGCTGTCATTCACGGTCACGACACCGTAATTTGAAAAACGGTCGCTTGACGGCCATGTGCAAACTGCACAATTTTCGAACCTGTTTTTCTACATGTTAGCGAGTTGCACAAAAATTGCAATCAAGTGGTTTTTTCTGCCATAATCATGCGTTTGACAGCCAATTTGTGTTATATTTTGGCAAATTTCGTGGTGTCTCTTGCTTTTCTCGCGGGAGTGTGGTATACTGGTGACAGACACGGAAACCGCGGTCGTTCCCTTCCCTATACAAGAGCACGCCCGCCACCTCCCCTCCTCACGATACGCACAGAAAGGATCCGAACCTATGAAAGAACGCCTCTACCCCCGCGCAACCGTCACCCCCAAGGGCGAGAAGGCCCTCCGCGGCGGTCATCCCTGGACCTACGCCGACGAAGTCACCTCCCTCTCCGCCGTCCCCGAGGACGGAGGCCTGGTGGACGTTTACTCCGACAAGGACAAGTACCTTGGCACAGGCTTTTATAACAGTCACTCCAAGATCCGCATCCGCCTCCTCTCCCGCAACGCCAACGACCGATTCGACGGAGCCTACTGGGAGCGCTGTCTCCGCTATGCCGTGGCCTACCGCCGCACCGTCATGGGAGAGACCGACTTTCGGTGCTGCCGCCTCATCTTCGGCGAGGCCGACGGCTTTCCCGGGCTGACGGTGGATCGGTTTGAAAACGTCCTGGTGGCCCAGGTACTTTCCCTGGGCATCGAGCGGGTCAAGGATACCCTCTTCCCCGCCCTCGTCCGCATCCTGCGGGAGGAATACGGCGCGGAGATCGACACCCTGTACCTCCGCAACGACGTGGCCATCCGCGAGCTGGAGGGCATGGAGCAGTACAAGGCCTTCTACACCGCCGAGGGGCTGGGTCTGCGCTCCGAGGAGGACGAGCGAGCCGCCTCCGCCGCCGAGGGACGGAACTTCGGTACCACGACCATCACCGAGAACGGCATCCGATACACCGTGGATTATATCAACGGCCAGAAAACGGGCTTCTTCCTGGATCAGAAATACAACCGCCACGCCATCCGCCAGATCAGCGAGGGCAAGACGGTGCTGGATTGCTTCACCCATACGGGCTCCTTCGGTCTCAACGCCGCCGCGGGCGGGGCGAAGAAGGTGGTCTCGGTGGACATTTCCGCCGACGCGCTGGCCATGGCGCAGAAGAACGCCGATGCCAACGGGCTGTCGGATACCATCGAATACGTGGAGGCCGACGTCTTTGACTACCTCAGGACCCTCTCCGAGGCGGGGCGCAAGGGCTGTCCCTACGACTTCATCATCCTGGATCCCCCCGCCTTCACCAAGAGCCGCGACACCCTCCGCAACGCCATCAAGGGCTACCGCGAGATCAACGCCGCCGCCATGCGCCTGCTCCCCCGCGGGGGCTATCTGGCCACCTGCTCCTGCTCCCATTTCATGACCGACACCTACTTCAAGCAGATGCTCCACAACGCCGCCGAGGACGCGGGGGTGTCCCTGCGACAGATCGAGGCCAGACAGCAGGGGCCGGATCATCCCATCCTCTGGAACGTGCCCGAGACGGATTATTTGGGGTTTTATATCTTCCAGATCGTATAAAACCACCCGTTTTCTCTATCTCTTGTTAACTTCTCTATTTCTCGTTTAGATTCAAACGGATGATTTTTGAAAGGAGCCACCATGTACATTACCGTCCCCGACCATCGCATCGTGGCTGCCAACCACGCCCGACCCGGAGCCGAAAACGAGGAGCGCTCCATTCTCTACCGCGACGATCATGGGGAGCTTCACAAAATCGACCTCGCCGTCTGTGTGGAGAATTACTGCAAAGAGCGGGGCATAGATCCCACGGGTGTGACCTGCGTGGGAGAGCGGGACTGCATCGAGGGCTACTTTGAGTTTTGGACATCCGGCATGAAGACCCGCATCGTGTTTCCCAAACGGTATTTTTGGGAGAGCAAGCGGCATCGGTACCAACGGTTCCGTTCCGTCCAATGTCTTTTGAACGAAATGGGGTACAGCACCCTCGATCTGACGTGACCTCCCCAAAAACGGGTAGGGGCGCATCTGTGTGTGCCCCCCTACCGCGTCAGACTACGACCTTCTCCGACCGAGGGAAACGCCTCGGCTTTTTGTATCTTCTTCCCAAATTATCCTTCCATATACTTGACATCTCCATGAAACTTTGCTATAATAAAGCCACCAACTATGAAAGGCTCCCCTCTGCGGGGTGAAGGTACTTACCATGGGAAAGATCACATTCATGGGTGCGGGCAGCACCGTTTTTGCCAAGAACGTCATCGGCGACTCCATGTGCTGTGAGGCACTGCGGGACTTCGAGTTTGCGCTCTACGATATCGACCCCGAGCGCCTGGAGGAGTCCTACATCATGGTCACGGCACTCAATAAGAACATCAATGATAACCGCGCCAAGATCTCCAAGTATCTGGGCGTGCCCCAGCGCAAGGACGCCCTTCGCGGGGCTGACTTCGTGGTGGACGCCATCCAGGTGGGCCTGTACGATCCCTGCACCATCATCGACTTCGAGGTGCCCAAGAAATACGGTCTCCGCCAGACCATCGCCGACACCCTGGGCATCGGCGGCATCTTCCGCTCTCTCCGCACCATCCCCGTTCTCCACGATTTCGCCGAGGACATGGCCGAGGTCTGCCCCAACGCCTGGTTCCTCAACTACACCAACCCCATGGCCACTCTGGCGGGCTATATGCAGAGATACACCCCCATCAAGACCGTGGGCCTCTGCCATAGCGTCCAGGTCTGCGCCGACACCCTGCTCAACGGCGTGGGCATGACCGACGTCAAGCGCCCCCTCAAGCAGAAGATCGCGGGCATCAACCACATGGCATGGCTGCTTGAATTGCAGGATGCCGACGGCAACGATCTGCTCCCCGAGGCCCACCGCCGCGCCATTGAGATCCTGGAGCAGTACCCCAAGGATCACCACGACCTCGTCCGCTACGAGTACATCCGCCGTCTGGGCTACTACTGCACCGAGTCCTCGGAGCACAACGCCGAGTACAACAATCTCTTCATTAAGTCCAAGTACCCCGAGCTGATCGAGCGCTACAACATCCCCCTGGACGAGTATCCCCGTCGCTGTGTGAATCAGATCGCCAACTGGAAGAGTGCCAAGGAGCATTACCTGGCCGGTGACATCTCCCACAAGCGCACTCATGAGTACGCTTCCTATATTATGGAGTCCATGGTGACCAATACTCCCTACCGCATCGGCGGCAACGTCCTGAACAAGGGCCTCATCACCAATCTTCCCGCCGAGGCCTGCGTCGAGGTGCCCTGTCTCGTGGACAACGCGGGCATCCAGCCCACCGTGGTCGGCCGCCTGCCTCTCCAGTGCGCCGCCATGAACATGACCAATATCAACGTCCAGCTCCTCACCATCGAGGCCGCCGTGACCCGCAAGAAGGAGGCCGTCTACCAGGCCGCCATGCTGGATCCCCACACCTCCTCCGAGCTGTCCATCGACGATATCGTGGCCATGTGCGACGATCTGTTCGAGGCTCACAAGGATTGGCTGCCTCAATACAACTAATTCGCCATACGACCGTCAGCGGGGCATCTTCGGATGCCCTGCTTTTTTGTTCGTTCTGTCCAAATCGAGCCCCCCTGTTTTGTCTCTTCCTCCAAAATCACTTTATCGCGCTAAATTATTAAAATTTTATCTTGACAAACCGAGAGCCCTGTGCTATAATGTGGCACATACCGAAAAGCCCTACCCTGAAAAGTGCTTTTCAGATCAATCGAAAAGAGGAATTAACCATGAAAAAGATTCTTTCCGTCGCCCTCGCGGTTCTGATGCTGACCTTCGCCCTGGTCGCCTGCGACAAGCCCGGCGCCAACCTGGCCTACGGCAAGGAGTGCCTGGCCGTGGCTACCCAGCTGGATGCTCTGAACGGTCTCGTGAAGGGTGACGCAGACATCGCCGTCATCGATTCCGTCATGGCCGGCTACTACATGAAGAGCGTGGACACCTTCAAGGACTACCAGGTCCTGGAGAACGTGGTCCTGGCCGAGGAGAAGTACGGCATCGCCGCCAAGAAGGGCAACGACGCTCTGATGGGCAAGGTCAACGAGGCCCTCATCGCTCTGGCTGACACCGAGTACAAGACCGTCGCCGACACCTACGGTCTCACCACCGAGCTGCTGGTCAAGGCTGACACCGTCAACCCCTACGCCTCCGCCACCGACGGCTCCTGGGACAAGGTTGCCGCCGACAAGAAGGTCATCATCGGCTACACCCTGTTCGCTCCCATCGCCTACAACGACGGCGACGGTGCCAACGCCCCTCTGAAGGGCTTCGACATCGATCTGGCCAAGGCCGTGTTCGCTTACCTGAACGAGAAGTACTCCGCCGAGGTGGCCATTGAGTTCCAGATCATCGACTGGAACCAGAAGGAGTCCATGCTGGAGAACGGCTCCATCGACCTGGTCTGGAACGGCATGACCATCACCCCCGAGCGCGAGGCTGAGATGTGCATCTCGGTCCCCTACCTGGCCAACAAGCAGGTCGCCGTCATCAAGAAGGCTGACGCCGAGAAGTACGCCGCCGCTGACGCCGCGGGCTTTGCGACCAAGGCTTCCGACGCCGTCATCATCGTGGAGAAGGGCTCCGCCGGCGAGGCTCTGGTGGCTCCCGTCGAGTGATAAGAACGCCAAAGGGGAACTTCTTGAAAGAAGTTCCCCTCTGGACTCCCTTCAAGAACCTTCAGAAAGGGTACTATCACATAAACGATCCCTCTGCAAGTGCAGAAATTTTGAAGTAAGGAAATCTCGCTCTCTTATGAATACATGGTCTGTACTGTATGACCTGTGCATGGGCTTCGGCGTAACGCTGAAGCTTTTTGCGCTTAC